>JADZBJ010000277.1 GCA_020852155.1 Saprospiraceae bacterium
GATTTGCAGGATTTACAATTTTTGAAGACACTAATCACTTACCACTAACCACTCATCGCTTACCACTTACTTTCATGCGCATGAAGGGCGCTTCGAGGAATTTCCAGCTGATACGGGCCAGGATGTAAGTGCCAATGAATGCCAGTATGATATAGGTCAGTTGCGCTACCCAGGCTGGCCATCCTGATTGTCGGAGCCAGTCGCCGAAGCCGCGCAGCCAGGCGTATTCGAACATTTGATGGAACACATAAAGACCGTAGCTGTATCGGCCAAGATGTTGTAAAAAACTGTTTTCGCAAAACCGCCTGACCAGTGCCTTTGGGTGCGGGTTCAGGGCGAGGTAGAGCATTCCGGCAAAAAACAGTGCTGAGAGGGTGTACAAACGGTGTTCCGTACCATTGGCAAAAATCCAGTACATCTCCCATGCCGTCCACAGGCATAAAATGCGCGCCGCCCAACGGTCAAAAGGGATATACTCGTGCAGGTGCAGTCGGAAGAAAACAGCCAGAAAACTACCCGCCGCCAGTCCGTCCATTCTGGTAAATGGCAGTACATACGAGGCGGGCGACAATTTCATGTTTACCCAGTCATCCACCGTAAAACGCAGCGGAATACTGACTGAAATCAAAACGAGGCATAGTACGGCCAGCCAGCGCATGGGCACAAACCGAACGATCAAAGGCCACACTAAATAAAATTGCTCTTCGACCGCCAGCGACCACAAGTGATTGAGGTTAAAAACGTGACTGTGGTAGAGCCAGTTATTCTTTAATGAAACGGCAATATTGGGCGCAAAACCGAAAAACCACCTAAACGAATCATAGCCATGAAGGCGATCGGGCGCTTTTTCAATGAAAATGACCGTCAACCAGACAACCATCACCACGAAATAGTATAACGGGAAAATGCGCAATACCCTGCGCCGATAAAACTGTCGCCAATAATGCTCGTGGTTTTTGGAATCCAGCAGAATGCCGGTAATCAGAAAGCCTGATAAAACAAAAAACAAATCCACGCCAATCCAGCCGAACTGCGCCATGTAATACTGGCGTTCGACAGCGAAAAAATCGCGCAGGAGAAAATGGCTGATCATGACCATCAGGATGGCTAACCCTCTGATGCCATCCAGTGCCGGAATATGCCCCCTGAACTGTATTGCTCCTTGTTGCATCGGGCAAACATACGTTAAAACTTAGCTTGAAGCACGTCCGGGATTTCATTATCAGTTTAGGCCGACCAAATTTTATCCGGTCTTTTTTGGCTTTTTTCGGCTGTTGCATTGTATTAAGCCCGGAAAATGCTGCCGCTCCGAAATAAATTTTCCAAGATTCGACTCTTTATGGAAATTCAAAAATTCACTATAAAAATCAGCGGCGGCAATGATGCTAATTAAGAAACATTCTCAATAGGCCATCGTAACTTTGCCAATTCGCCATCTGTGAATTCCCTCTTGGCGGTAGATGGTTTTCCAAATTTAAAAAGACGATTGCTGATGAAAAAATTATTTTACCTGTTACTTTCGCTGATGTTTCTGGGCTTGTCTGCCGGGAATGTTTCAGCGCAACAATCCGTCGCCAGGCAGTGGAATGAAGTGATGCTTCAGGCCATAAGAAATGACCTGGCGCGGCCTCCTGTTCATGCCCGGAATCTATACCATGTTTCTATGGCCATGTGGGATGCCTGGGCTGCTTATGACACCCTGGGCGCACGTACTTATTTACTCGGAAAAACAGTTGGCAATTATACTTGTCCATTTAATGGCGTTCCCGCGCCGGCAGATATAGAAGTCGCGCGTGCGGAAGCCATAAGCCATGCAGCTTATTCGGTACTTCGATATCGCTTTCAATATTCTCCGAATGCGGTGCTGACATTAACTTCATTTCGAAATTTAATGATTTCGCTGGGCTATAATCCTGATGATTTTTCAACAGATTATAACAACGGCGATCCGGCAGCATTGGGCAATTATATTGGCAACTGTATCATCTTCTACGGATTGCAGGATGGCTCCAATGAAGGTGGTGGCTACTCTAATATGTTTTATAATCCGGTTAATTTGCCACTCAACCCGGCAAACCCCGGCGATCCATTTCTTTCGGATCCCAATCGCTGGCAACCTTTGCTGGTAGATGGGGCCGTTGACCAGAATGGCAACCCTATTCCCTCCCTGCAACGGGCACAAAGCCCTGAATGGGGCAGGGTAGTGCCTTTTGCTATTCCGGCTTCTGAAAAAAAGGTTTTCACCCGCAATAACGTCGACTGGATTGTTTATCACGACCCCGGGCCTCAACCCATGCTGGATACGGCCACTGATGGCGATCCATCGGAAGCTTACCGCTGGAACTTCAATATGGTTTCCATCTGGGGATCGCACCTGACGCCTAATGACAATGTTATGTGGGACATTTCACCAGCCACTATCGGAAATACGGCATGGTTGCCCAATACGCTGGATGAGTACAAGGCATTTTATGGCGTTGATGGTCATGTGCCGCACCAGGGGCGTACCGTGAACCCCAAAACGGGGCTTCCGTATCAACCACAGATTGTACCACGCGGCGACTATACCCGTGTACTGGCTCAATTCTGGGCCGATGGCCCAAACTCGGAAACTCCACCGGGGCACTGGTTCTCCATCCTGAATAATGCGATGGATCATCCGCAATTTGTGCGCAAATTCAACGGCACTGGCCCTGTGTTGTCCAACCTGGAGTTTGATGTTAAAATCTACTTCACGCTGGGCGCTGCCCTTCATGATGCCGCCATCAGTGCATGGAGTGTCAAGGGTTGGTATGATGGCGTTCGCCCGGTATCGGCCCTGCGCTGGATGGCTGATCAGGGGCAAAACAGCGACCCCGGCGCACCCCATTATGATCCGGCCGGTATTCAACTGGTTCCGGGCTATATTGAACAAGTACAAGCCGGCGATACATTGGCTGGCGTTAACGGACAAAATATTGGCAAAATAAAATTCTTCACCTGGAAAGGGCACGATCACATCAGTTTCCCTTCGACCGATATTGGCGATGTGGGCTGGGTTCTGGCTGAAAATTTCTGGCCTTATCAACGAAAAACGTTCGTCACGCCGCCATTCCCGGGGTATATTTCAGGACACTCAACCTATTCCAGTGCTGCAGCAGAAGTGATTACGCTCGTTACGGGTGATGAATATTTCCCCGGCGGTATGGGCGAGTACCACATCGCTGCCAATGGCGGGTTCCTGGGTTTTGAACAAGGCCCCAGCGTGGACATCACCCTGCAATGGGCTACCTATAAAGATGCAGCCGACCAAACCAGCCTGTCGCGCATCTGGGGCGGTATTCACCCGCCCGTAGATGATATTCCGGGACGTAAAGTGGGTAAAGCAGTGGGTATAGACGCATTTAACAAGGCAAAAACCTACTTCTTCCCGCTGGATTCAGATGGCGACGGATTTAATTCTCTGGTAGATTGTGATGACACCAATCCTGCCCTGAATCCTGGAGCCGTAGAAATCTGCGATGGCATTGACAATAACTGCAATGGTCAGACAGATGAAAACCTGACGCCATTCACGTACTACGCAGATAACGATGGAGATGGGTACGGCAACAGCGACGCGACAACCAGCACTTGCTTTGCTATCCCTCCAACGGGCTATACCACCAATGGCAATGACTGCGATGACAATAACCCGAATATCTATCCTGGTGCAAGCGAAACCTGCGATGGTTTTGACAATAACTGCGACGGGCAAATAGACGAAGGCATTCCGCTCAACACTTTCTATCGCGATGAAGATGGCGACGGTTATGGTAACAGCGATTTTATTCGCTCCTGCGATTTGGTTACACCGATTGGTTATGCCACTGAAACGGGCGATTGCAACGACCAAAACCCGAACATTAATCCGGGCATTGCCGAACTGTGCGACAATATGGACAATAACTGCAACGGCATCATTGATGAAAATGTGACGATGAATCAGTATTTCTTTGACAATGATGGCGATGGCTATGGCGACCCGGCAGATATGGTCAGCACTTGTTCACTGATTGCCCCATCAGGTTATGTCAACAATAGCCTCGATTGTAATGACCTCGACCCGCTGTACAATCCGGCTGCAGCCGAAATTTGCGACGGCTTTGACAACAACTGCGACGGCCAGATAGACGAAGGTCTGCCGTTGATGGTTATCTATGCCGACGCTGACGGTGATGGTTTTGGAGCACAGGAAGAATTGGCTACTTGCGAAACCATTATCCCGATTGGTTACGTAGGCAATAACCTTGACTGCGATGATACTAATGCCAATGTCAACCCGGATGCTGTAGAAATCTGCGACCTGGTAGATAATAACTGCAATGGTGTCGTTGATGAAAACCTGTCAGTATTTACGTATTTTGAAGATGCTGACGCCGACGGTTTTGGTTCGCTCATCAATCCATATACCACCTGTCAAACTACTGCACCGATCGGTTATGTGGTGAATAACCTTGACTGCGACGACACGAATGAGAATGTTAATCCTGACGCTGACGAAGGCCCGACCCCTGACAGTCTCGATAATGATTGCAACGGACTCATTGACGATATCGTTGCCACTCGTGAGCCGCTTTTAGTGGTGAAGATTCAGCCTAATCCGGTGTACGACTGGTTGTCTGTGACCTTGCCGACTACTTCAGGTGTATTGCAGACCCGCATCACAGATGTATCGGGTAAAATCCTGCAATCTCAACAATGGAATGCGCACAGCGGACTTGTCCGAATCAACTTCTCTGACCTGCCTGAAGGCGTGTACCTGCTCTGGATCATTGACCTGAACAACCAGAAATTTGGTATTCAGCGGGTGGTTAAGATGTAAGTGGTGAGTGATTAGAGGTGAGTGATTAGTGATTAGAGGTAAGTGATTGATTATTAATTGAATAAAAACGAGCGAAGAAGGTGTTTGACCTCTCTTCGCTCGTTTTTTATTGAATGAATCATGGCTGTTTTTGAAATTGATTACTTGCCGATATTGCCACCTCAAACGGCGCGCCAGCGCCCCTCAAACGCGAGCGTCAGCGAGCATTCCAACCACCTCAAACGGCGCGCCAGCGCCCCTCAAACGCGAGCGCCAGCGAGCATTCCAACCATATCAAACGGCGCGCCAGCGCCAATCCAACGCGAGCGTCAGCGAGCATTCTAACTATATCAAACGGCGCGTCAGCGCCCCTCACACGCGAGCATCAGCGAGCATTCTAACCATATCAAACGGCGCGTCAGCGCCCTTCAAACGCGAGCGTCAGCGAGCATTCTAACTATATCAAACGGCGCGCCAGCGCCCCTCACTCCGGCACTTCCTGCCCCTGAGTATTGATGTAGAAATACTTCACTCCGTCGCGGCTGACGTAGGCTTTTCCGTTGGAAAAATGTGTGGCGTCTTTGAAACAGCAGAGCACCTGTTTGGTGCGCACATTGCGGTAAGCCATTTTTTCGCCCATCATGCCCAATTCCATATCGTTGACAATCACGGTTTTGCCAAAGCTGCGAAACTTGTTATCCGGCGTTGCCAAGGTCGTTGAGGTTGACGGTGTTTGTACGGGCTGTGTTTCAGTTTGGGCTGGTTTTGTATTGACAGGCGATGTGCTGGCCGGTTGTTTTTGCACCGTGCGTTGAGTCGGTTCGTTGCGCGAAGGTGTGGTCGTGGTTGTGACGGGCGGTATGCTGACAGACTGATTATCTGACCCTTGTGTGGCGGTAGAAGGCGACTGCTGAACAATCGGCTTGTCACTGGCGGGCGGGGTAGGAGTCATGAGTTTCCAGATACCCAAACCGACCAGCGTCAGCGCTAAAAATCCGGCGACCCACATCCAGGTTTTGCTGGGGCTGGAGTTGTTTACAGTCGGCGGCGTTTCGTCCCAGGCGTCAGGGTTGAATTTGGCTTCAATGAGCGCCTCGTTTGTCCAGTGTGGCGGCAGGGATTGCGCCAGGTCTCTCATTGCTATATTGATTTGAGACAGTTCGAGTTTGTAGTTGTCGAGGCTGACTGCACCTGCGTGGTGTACCCGCATGAGTCTATGATAGCGTCCTGCAAGATTTCCAAAGATGTCTCTGTGTTCAACATCGGCATAATGGTTGGACAGCAACTTTGTTGCCTCAATGGCAGCTTTCAGTTTGCCCTGATCGAGCAATTCATCAATAATAGTACGAGCGGCAGGCTTGATGTGTAGGTGGTTTTGTTGGCAAAACTAATGTGGTTTGGGAAA
>JADZBJ010000278.1 GCA_020852155.1 Saprospiraceae bacterium
TAATTTACGTTGGTCGCTCATACCGCCCGCCCAGAAAGTGCCCAGGGTCCATCCCAAAACAAGACAAGCCAAAACATTTGAAGCCATCGTCGCCCAAGGGAAGCGGTTTTGAATCGGTCCGACCAGCAATGAAATGGCGTATCGCACCATACTTCCGGTGCCACCGCCTGCAAATACCAGCAAAAACGCGTAAAAATGATTCATTTTTTGGTTAGCCAAAGACCGGTCAAAATGATGCCTGTTCCGAGCATTTCCTGAATAGTCACCGTTTCATTGTCCAGCAAACCAACCGCCAGCGCTACTATGGGCAATAAATAAGTGACAGAGGTGGCAAACAAAGCGCCTGTACGCTGCAACAGCCAGAAATAAATAATGCTGCCCACTACGGTGCCAAACGCTGCCAAATAACCGATATAGCCCAATGCCTCCAACCCTTGAGGATGTGTCATGGCAGCATGCCAGCCATCTGACCACCATAATCCGATCAGGAATAAACCTCCAGTCAGGATAAAAGCAGCAGAAGCAATGGCTGCGGGTGGCTGATCCCTCAAATACTTGCTGATGACATTCGAGTTAATGGCATAACAAACGGTCGCCAGTACACACAGCATGGCATAAAAAGCATGCCCGCCGCCGCCTGTATCAGGGTGGTCGCTCAATACCAGCATCAGGGCGCCGCCCAGTCCTAACAATACCCCGGTTATTTTTATCCAGTTAGCCTGCAATTGAAAGAACATCATGCCGCTGATTAAAGTAAAAAGCGGCGTCAGCGAATTCAGTACGCCTGCCAGTCCGCTGGGTATATGTTGCCCGGCAATGGCAAACAGGAAATTTGGAATAGCAGAACCGCAAAAAGCGACAACAAGTAGCGGTTTCCAGTTTTTCCAGTTGATTTTTGACCAATAAGCAGCCGCTATCGGTAGATAAACTGCTGTGGCCAATACCATACGCCACATGGCCATTTGAACAGGATTAAAAACCTGCACCGAGCGTTTGATGAATAAAAAAGAAACGCCCCAAATGGCGGCCAATATCAACATCACAAGCCAGTCTAACCAGGTAGGTTGTTTAGTCATTGCGTTTATCCAGTAACAACAGGTCAAAAAGAGCGGCGAATGTACGCTTTAACTATGTTGCTGGAATTGTTTAATGGCCTGGGTTCGATTCGTGACCTGCATTTTCTGATAAATCTTGTGCAGGTGGTACTTCACCATTTGCAGACTGATGTTGTGCTTATCGGCAATTTCCTTGTACATGAATCCTTCCGACAGGAGTCGCAGGAAGTCCTGTTCCAGTGTTGTCAGGTTGTCCATGCCTTGGCCGCCGGGTGCGGCGTCGGAGCGAAAATAGGCAATGACTTTGTTGGCAATTTCGCGGCTCATGGGTGCGCCTTCGTTCAAGGCTTCATGGATACATTCGATGATGCGTTCGGGAGATTCTTTTTTCAGGATATAACCTGATGCGCCAGCCCTGAGCGCGTCAAAAACCAGTTGATTGGTTTCAAATACGGTGTAAATGATGATTTTGGAGGTGATTGAACGCTTGCGCAATTCCTGGAGCGTTTCTACGCCATTCATTCCGGGCATTTGCATGTCCAGTAAAATGACATCCGGGCTGGCGGTTTCCGTGATTTCTTCCAGGGCCGCAAAGCCTGAATCGTACACGCCACACAGGGTGAATTCGGCATTGTATTCAAACATTTCGGCCAGCCCCTGCCGCAGTTCGGGTTGATCTTCTATGATGGCGATATTGATCATGTTATACCAGGATTTAAGTGATTTTGAAGATTTACAAGATTGATTTACCTGATTTTCAATGATTCACAGACGCGAGCCGTTTAAAACCACTTTGGGTTGTGTATAGTATGTTTTGAAAATCAAGGTTTTTGAGTAGCGTCTAAAGGTATGGTCAATGTGACGATAAGTCCGCCTTCGGGCGAGTTTTCCCATGCGCATGTGCCATCTATTTCGGCCATTCGTTTGCGCATGGTTCTGTAGCCATTTCCGGCACGTGCTGTTTCGGCTCGACCGTTGCCATTGTCGCGTATTTCAATACGCAACACGTTTTTTTTAAATCGTATGGAAATCCAGACTTTGGTTGCATTGGCATGCCTGACGATATTGTTCAGGGCTTCCCGCGTTACCTGAAGCAGATTCCAGCAGTGGGTGCTGCCAAAGTTCAGTTGTTCAACGGATTGAGGCGCTTCGTAATGGAGCGGCAGTTCAAAATGCGCCAAAAAACTGGTGGCTTCACTGCGCAGGTGACTGAATAGCGATTTTTCATTGGTTTTGTCGTCAGACAGTGCCCAAAGAATGTCGCGTATGCCTTGCACAGCCTGATTGGACAGCCGGCGAATCGTATGCAGTTTTTCCCGTTTTTTGGCGTCGGGTTCATTCGAGCCAAGTTGGGCGCTCAGGAATTGCACCGCACTCAGGCCCACGCCAAGGTGGTCGTGCAAATCGGCGGCAATCCTTGTGCGTTCTTTGAGTATGGCTTCTTTGGCTTCGACAAGTTGTGCAGACAGTTGCTGATTAAACATTTCATCTTCCCGGCTTCTTTGGGCCAGTGCAGCGGAGAAAAACAATACCTGCAACAACAAGCCAAAACCATAAAACTGATTGGGCGTGAATGCAACACTGAGGTTCATCTGGTATAACATGACACGCGAGATCCAGTAAGCCAGCCCCGATAAAATCAGAAAACACAACATGCCTAAAAACAATAGCCTTGTGCTGACACCCTTGCTTTTCCACAAGGCCATTGCGCCCCAGAGACCCACCAGTAAACTACTATACGATGCGAGGTTGGAAGAATCCCTGGCCCAAACCGGAGAAGTCATCCCGAAGAAACAATATGAATGAAGCAAGAGAATTCCAAGCAACAAGACCAACAGTACTTTTGATAAATTATTGGCCAGATCAAAGCCGTGGTACAAATCACAGAAGCGTCGGGTAAATTGTACAAAAGCCATAAATCCAAGTACCAGCAGGCCGCTGAAATACCGATAGCCAATCGGACTGTCGCCAAACACCGGCCACGAAGACAAATCCATGACCTCTTCGTTGACCGCAATGTGCAAGACCATCAAACCAGTATAAATGCCATACCAGAAATAGGCCCTCTTTTGAGCAAAAATGAAATAGATAAAACTGATGGCGCTCATCATGATAAAACCGCCCAGAAAAAGATAAAGAAACCACAAACTCGAACTCCGACCGATACCCGAATGATCATCAAATGCCTTGGTGCCGGCCCAACTTATAATTTCTGGCGCCGGAGGATCGCAACTGATGCCGTAATCCCGAATTTTTACATAAAAGGTAATCTTTTCCCGGCAAGGAATGATGATGCGCACCTGATACAAACTGCCATCGTCGCGCCTGGATTTTGGGTAAAATTTTCCGGTTTTACCGATTAAAATCAGCCCGGTATCCGTCTTTTCAAAAACATCAACAAAATCCTGATTGGCGCATGAAAGTAAAAAAGCCGAATCGCATGGCGACGGATTATTGACCTCAACCCGGAACCAGATTGTCTGTTCCAGAATTTTAGAAGACGATTTTGTAAAGGGTTGAAATGAAGCATCGGAAGGCGGTTGTTGAGTGTCGCTATCTTCTACATCTACAAACCACGAGGTCTTGACAGACCAGTTGGTCATGTCGTGGCTGGTTTGCGCATAGAGCCATCCGGAACTCGAAGTCGTCCAGATGGCCCAAATTATCAGCGTGTA
>JADZBJ010000279.1 GCA_020852155.1 Saprospiraceae bacterium
CATAGTCTTTGGGCTGCTCGTAGGGAATAATCGGCAAGATGGAATCACGCGAAACCTGTGCCAGTGCTGACACGGAACACAGGGCTGTTAACAGGGCTAAGAATAATATACGCATTGGATAAGCAAATTTTTAGGGGTAAATGATGAGTGGTAAGTGATTAGTGATAAGCGGTTAGTGGTAAGTAGTTAAGCGTCTGTTTTAAAATAATATCACAGACGGGAAACATACTAATCACTAACCTCTTATCACTAACCACTAACCACTAACCACTTACCACTCATAACTCATTTCTGGTTTTTAATATTGAGCATTTCCTGAAGGTTGGGGCACTGCGCAAAGCGGTCGCCGATACCGAGGTAGGTGGTGCGCAATTTTTCGAGCACCCATTTTTCGGTGAAGTCGCCTTTCTTTTGTTGCAGGGCTGCATCCTGTATTTTACTGTAATCTTGTTTCAGGTCGGCTTTGTGTGGCTTGGAACGGCTCACTAATTGTATCAGACGATACATTTGAGAACCATCGGGCGTGTGGAACAGGATTGGTTTGCTCAATTGTCCGGGTTGAAGGCCGTCTATAGCAAAATACACATCTGTATCCAGGTCGGCCACTTCAAAGAAGGTATTACCCGAACGCGGATTGGCTACGCGACCGTCGTTATTGAAGCTTTGCTGATTTTTATCGCCGTATTTTTTAACGGCTGCGCCAAAAGTCAGCGTACTGTCTTTGATCATCATCGCCACAGAGTCGAGTACTGATTTGGCTTTGTCGAGGTCTTCCTGAGTCAGGGTTGGTTTGATCAGGATGTGGCGACAACGGATAAGGTTGCCCCGGCGCTCGAGCATCTGAATGATGTGAAAACCGAATTCAGATTCAATGACCGGGCTGATCTGGTCATTTTCGAGGCGATAAGCCGCTGCTTCGAAGGCTGGTACGAAGGTGCCGCGTTTTTGAAAGCCCAGATCGCCGTTTTGTGCTGCCGAACCAGGGTCTTCACTGTATTTTTTAGCCAGAATGCCAAAATCATCGCCGCCTTCGACGATGCGCTGGCGCAATTCTGCAATGCGCTGACGAGCGGATTCGCGCTCCTTCGTATTGATTTGAGGCTTGTAAACGATTTCGCGTATTTCCACTTCGGCATTGAAGTAAGGGAGAGAGTCTTTCGGAATGTTGTCAAAGAAAAGTTTGACTTCCGAAGGGGTTACGCTGGCTTTTTCGGTGATTTTGCTTTCCATGCGCTGCGAAAGCATCTGATTACGCATGTCATTGCGGGTTGTTTCTCGGATTTGCTCCAGCGATTGGCCATAGAAATCTTCCAGGGCTTTTTGATCCTGATTGAAATAGGCCAGCAAACGGTCAATACGCGCAGCAATCTGGGTTTCGACTTCGTCGTCTTTGACTTCAACAGAGTCGAGTTTGGCCTGATTGACCAGCATTTTCTGTACAATGATGTTTTGCAACGTCATGCACATGAAATCTGCGGGCAGATTGGGGTTTTGCTGTTTGGCATAACTGAACTGCTCCTGCAATTCGCTGAGCATAACGATCTCGCTGCCGACTGTGGCCACCACCTTGTCAATGACAGCGCGGTCGTTCTGGGCTGAAACCACAGTAGAAAAGGCAAGAAAAAAGGCCATTACGGCCCAAACACGCATTTGTTTAAGCATGGCGTTGTTATTGATTCGATTAAATCCGAATGATCCGATTAAGTCCGATTGACTCACATTATCACCAGATTTTGATGTTTTCGCGTTTGAGTTCTTTTTGGTAAAGGTCAGATTTCCATTTTTCGAGCAGTTGTTGCTTTCGATGGTGGAGTATGATGCGTTGGGCTTGCTCGCGGGCATACTCGAATGGTGCGGTAGTCTTTCCCTGAATGGCTTCCGGTATGCGATAGTAAAATCGGTAATCGCCATCGCTCAGGGTTCCTTCACGGCGCGAACCAATGTTGTCTGCCGTTAACGTCGAATTGGGCAAAATAGCGGCGACCTCTTCCAATTTATACCATTTATCTGGATTGGTCAGGGCTACTGCTGCGTATTTTTTGCCATAAGCCGCCAGTTTTACTTCGTCAATTTCGCCTTTGGGATACCAGATTTTATTGAGTTCGCTCAGCGGCGCATCGGATGGCACCTTCAGCAGCAGGCATTTCAAAATGGTACTTTCCAGTTGAAACTGATCTTTGTTGTCGTCGTAAAATTTGCGCAATTCCTCTTCGGATACGGTGCTGTCGAGTTTTTCTGAAATCAGTTGTTCTTCAAAATTAAAGCGCACGAGGCTGGCGCGGTAGTTACGCACGAGTTCGTCAATATCGCTTTCTTTCGGAATGTTGCGCTCCGCTTCGTACATGAGTAGTTGTTCCTGAATCCAGCGGTCTATCTGGGCGCGAAGCAACAAGGCAGAATCCTGTTGAGGCGTGCCGGGAGGCACCACGCCGTCTAATTCAGACAGGTAGAGGGGTTTGTTGTACACCTGAGCCAGCGGACGGTCGTCTTTTTTACTGGAGTCGCTCTTGCCGCAATGGATCAAAAGGGTGAGCAAGAGCAATGAAACCGCTAATTTTCTCATCATTTTTTGAAAAAGCGGTGCAAAGGTACAATTCGCACGGGGAATCAGGCCATTTCAGTCAAATGTTTATACAGCGGCGGGGTGTTTCTATTTACGTCCGCAAAATTTTCTCCATCGCTCGGCCTTTGGCGAGTTCGTCAATCAGTTTGTCGAGGTACCGGATTTTCTGCATCAGTTCGTCTTCGATTTCCTCAACGCGGTACCCGCAAATGACGCCGGTGATTTTTGAAACGTTTGGATTCAGGCATGGCGCCACTGCGAAAAAGGTTTCGAAATCCGTTTTTTGATCGAGGTGGTGCTGAAATGTTGGCGCATCATATCCGGTCAGCCAGAAAATGATGGTGTCCACTTCTGCTTTGGTGCGCCCTTTTTTCTCCGCCTTTTGAACGTAATGCGGATAAACGCTTGAAAAGGCTGTTTTGAAAATTTTGTGGTGGGGCATGTTAAAATAACATACGATTATTATAATTTCTGAAACAGGTCATAGCCCATTGCAAGTACATTCGATAGTAGCTGTTACGGCCTCTTCAAATGATTTTGTCCTTTTGCCTCCAAACCCGCAGACATTGGTTCCTGTTGAATAGGGGTTGGAGGAATGGTATTCTAGGTTTCGACCTATATAGAATGTATTTGTTGAATAGCCAGGACACTTGAATTTAATTTGTTTTCGCTCTGGGTCTGCCGTTCCTGAATTGCCAAAAGTTGGCGTTTTCTCCCATTCTCCGAAAGCAACTTCAATCTTGGCGTTTTGGTCGCTGTTCTTGTGATAGGTGTTTGTATTTGAAGGGTAATAATCCGGAGTGTAGGTGCTGTAATCATACAGTTTTTTCAGTCCATACAATCCTGCACCAAGGATAACCACAGGCGTTAGTTGGGAAATTATGTTACTGAAATCATGACGCCTCAAATCTTCCTTATTAATATTTCGGGTCATGATACTGTATTCAAACGTCAGCGTAGAATCAGGGTTTATGCCTTTGGAGAGTGTATATGGTATTTCATAAAGCCCTGGAATATTTTCAAAGGTTGGAATACCTGTATTGTAATGGTAATTCAAGTAACTCAGCAGACTATTGAGTTTGTTTTTCTCAGGTAAGTCGCATTTTAAGGTGAAAGTTTGTTTTTCGTAGTCGGTGGAAGAAACGCCGGAAACAGTGAAATTGTGGACGCTGGATCCAACATACTTCATTTCTTTGATGCCTTTGAAATCATATTTATAAATGATATTAACCTGAGTATGCTTTAGCGCCAGATATATGCCTGGTTTGTTTTTTTGGAGATATTCAGGTATCTTTTCAACATTGAAAGAAGCGTCTTGTCTAGCATCATAGATCATTTCATTATGCCAGAAATAATAATGTTTTAGATAAAAATTCTGAGCGTGTTTTCTTATGTATTGAGCGATATCTTCCACATGCTCCTGTGGCAATGATGTTATATTGACTTCTATAGCCTTTGGACTTTGATCCAGTATTTTAATTTGATTGGGATAAACAGACTGAAGTGTATCTACCCATGCTGGTAAATTTTGTGATGTTGCATATTGGTTGGATACCAACAAAAGAAAACATATAACGAAATGCTTCATAATGGATTTGAATTTATAAAATCTAAGAGCGTGTTCGGGAATTCGCCGATTTGAACATTCAGGCTTTCAAGCCTTTGAAGTAAATCCGGGCTAAAGTGTGATGTATCAACGGTAATCATTTTAGAATAAGATAGACGCGAGTGTATTTTACAACTGCAAATCTACCCCCTAATTCATAATCCGCACCAGCATCGCCTGAAAAAACAAAAAGCCGCAACAGGCGGAAAATCCTGTTGCGGCTTGGTATCACTTACGCTGCATTTACCGCACGACTGTCACGTCGCCTTTCAGCAAAATTTCATTGCCGCCCGGATCCGTCAATACGGCATACCAGACAAAGACCGCCGGAGTCATCGGCTGACCTTTGTGCGAGCCGTCCCAGCCGAGTTCGGGTTGGTTTGGATCAAAATTTTCACGGGTAAATACCATTTCACCCCAACGGGAGAATACCTGCAACTTGTTGATTTTCAGGTTGTATTTCGGATCTGTGAAAATGGTAAAGTTGCTGTTTACGGCACTGCCGGGGTAAATGGCCGTGGGTGCGTAAATATTTAATCGGGTATCTACCAATACCTGTACGACAGCCCTGTCTTTACAGCCATTTTCGTTGGCGGCATTGACTTCGTAGCGCGTTGAACGCAGCGGCGAAGCCAGCGTTTTAAAGCAGGTATCGCAACTCAAACCGTCGGAAGGAGTCCATAAAATCCAGGCAATATCACTGACCGGAATACTCGGAAATACCTCCAGGGTAATCTCGTCGCCAATGCCCATAGTCACCTGAGGCACGAGGCTCAACTCAAACAACGGCGGTTCAACGATGGTCGCTACGGCTGTTGACGAGCATCCTTCAGAGTCAATCAATCGGATGGTATAAACGCCCTGTGTGAGGTTGTTGTAGATGGTTTGTGTGCCAAATGGCCCGTCGTTGAGCGAATAACGTACCGGCGGCGCGCCACCGACGACATTAGATATAGCAATACGCCCGCGATCACCGAAGCAGGGTGGTTGTGTGACGGCCAGGTCAGCCATCGGTGCATTCGGAATGATAACTACATCGTCCGTATCGGTACATCCATTGTCTGTATTGGTGACAATCAGGAGGTAAGTACCGGGTTTGGTAATGAGTGGCGTCAGTGTCTGCTGCCCGGATTGGAAAGCGCCGTCTTGCGTTGTCCATAGAATGGTCAATGCCGCACCACCGCCAGCGCTACCTGATAGCGGCAATACCTGACCGAAACAATCCATATTAAAGCCTGCACCGGCATTGGCACTTGGCAGGACAATATCTTGCGTGACGGTCACGGAGTCAATATTGGTACAGCCATTAGCCAGGTCAAAACCAATCAGGAAGTATTCGCCTGGTTGCGTAACATTGGCAATGGGGCCTTGTGCAATAATGGTTGTGTCTGTACCCGAAATTCTAGCCCAACGGAAACCAATACCCGGGAATGGTGAACTACCATTGAGGGTTACTGTCGTGCGGCTGCAAGTCAGTTCCTGCGGCGTCACAATGCCCAATGGCGGATAAGCCAGGTTTTGATTGATGACGATCTGTGCTGTATCGGTACAACGTGAAAGGGTGTCAAGAATCACAAAGGCATATGTACCTGGGTTGTTAATTGGAACCGGATTTTGAGTGGTAAACACCTGCCCGTTCAACATCCAGACGGTGTTGGCATTCAGACTGCCTTCCACCTGACCGACGAGGATAATTTGATCCAGTTTGCAGTCCAGTACATCGCTTGGATCGGCTTCAACAATAGCCTGCGGATCATTGGTCAGGTCGTTGACCGTCATATCGGCGGTATCTTTGCAAATACCTGCTGTAACAATCACCTGGTACAATCCGGCTTCGGTAGCAGAAATCGTAGCAGAGTTGGCGCTGCCTGAAATTTGTCCGGTAATCGTTGTCCAGTCAAAAGTCGAATTGGCTATTGTACTTGTTCCCTGAACGGGCACTGACTGTACTTCACAATTCAAAACAGCGGGCGTCGCAATGGTAGCCACTGGTTTTTCGAAAAATACCATCGGCGTACCGAATGAAACCACTGTACAGAAATCATTGAGCAACACGTTACCGCTTGGGTCAGCATTTCCGGCAACAGCCGAAATATAATACGTTGTACCAAACGACATTGTCGCTGCATTGAAACAGAACGAAGGTGTACTGTTGCGGGCAATTTCTCCGACAATCTGGTTGCTATTACCTGTATGCAGCACAAACTGGAGTTTATCGTCGGCCTCCAGGAATTGACCCTGCGGATTGTAAACGGATGTGAGGCAACCCGGGCCGCAACGGCTCAGTTGTGTGCCTGACATGGAGCCGATTTCGGTATTACAATCTACCAGCCCTATGTTGAAGCCGCAAAGGCGCGTACAGCCATTGGCATCAGTCACCGTGACATTATAACTGCCTTCTCCAAGGTTTGGAATGACGTAAGGTCCGGCATTTACATCCAGTTGGTTGCCGTTTCCGGGCGACCATTGTACATCATAAGGCGCTGCTCCGCCACTGATGGTGACGGTGCCTTCTCCATCCACCATGCCGGGTGCGCTGACTGTTTTGCTTTGGTCGCAATCCAGTGACAGGCCAGTGGCAGGTTGTGTGATATTAAACAAGGCTGTTGCAGTGCAATTTCTGAAGTCAGTTACGGTCAGACGGTACGTTCCCGCGACTACGCCATTCAGGCCTGCCGGGCTGCCGCCTTGCTGCGGGTTCCAGTTGTATTGATAAGGTGGCGTTCCTGTATTGACAGTAACACTAATAGCGCCGGTAGGCTCGCCAAAACAAAGAATATTCGTTACGTCGCCGGTTACGTTTACCGCGACTATGTTTTCACCTACGGTAAATGTTTGAGAAATGGCGCAGGCTGTGGCGTCAATAACGGTAACAGTATAAGTACCTGCAGCCAGCACTGAAATGTCTTCTGTGGTGGCATTATTCGACCATTTAAAGGTGTAACTGCCTGTTGGTACCATGGTCACGTTGATAGCGCCATTGGGCGTTGTGCAGGAAGTTTGTTGCGTGACAGAGCCTACTATAGCAAAATTGTTGCTGTCGTTACCAATATTGAAACTGGCGGTTGCCTGACAGCCGTTAGCGCCTGTTACGGTGACTGTGTAATTACCGGTCAACAGGTTACTAATATCCTGCACCGTCGCGCCATTGCTCCATTTGTATTGATAGGGCAGGGTAGCGCCGGTAACTTCGAGGTTGACAGAGCCGGTTGGTTGTGAACACAGCGCATTGACCGGAGTACCGTCCAGTACAGGCGCTTCAGTATCGTCGGTCAGGTTGTACGTAGCAATGGCAGTGCAGGCAGCGCCCGCGCTGACGGTAACGCTGTAAGTGCCGGCACTCAGGTTGTTAATACTACTGTTTGTCTGGCCCGGCAATGACCATACATACGTGTAGTTATAATTGGCTGGTGTAACGGTCAGGGCTACAGAGCCGTTAGGCGTGGTACAGGAGGTATTATCTACCAGTACATGGGCGACATTCGGTGAAAACGCATTATCAGAAATATCCATACTGCGGGTTTCTGAGCAACCGTTTGACGCTGTTACTGTGACCGTATAAGTATTCGCCAAAACGTTATTAATACTGCTCGTAGTTGCGCCATTTGACCATGAGTAGCTATAGGGCGGAGCCGCATTACCACCGATATTCAATTGTATTCCGCCATTGGCATATCCGCAAAGAGCTGCTGTAATATCCGGCGTAATCAATGGAGAAGGCGTATTGTCAACAATGACAAATGAGGCTTCCGATGTACATGTACCGCCTGCGCTGACTGTTACAGTATAGGTGCCGCCATCCAGACCACTCAAGTCTTCTGTTGTTTTGAGGGTTGACCAGGCATACTGATACGTTCCGGCAGGGTTGACGGACAGGTCAATAGCGCCATTGATGGGCGTACATGATGTATTGGGCGTTGTGTTACCACTTACGGAAAAAGTGATGGCATTATTAGGGACCGTAACGGATGTCGTAGCCGCGCATTGGTTCGCACCTGTGACCGTAACTGTGTAGTTTCCTCCTGAAATATTATTCAGGTCTTCTACCATTTGACCTGAATTCCAGGAGTAACTGTAAGGCGCACTATTGCCCGTCACAGACAGGTTAATGCTGCCATTGGCTAATCCGCATGTTTCGGGCACCAGCGACTGACTCAATAAAGGGTAGTCGCGCAGGTCTTCGACAACAAACGAAGCAGACGCGGAGCAAGTACCTGTTTTGGTGACGGTCACCGTAAATGTCCCGGCCATCAGGTTGATTAGGTCTTCTGTTACGGCGCTGTTTGACCAAACGATCTGATAGCTGCCGGCTGGTGTAATAGTCAGATTAACCGAACCATTGGCATTGGCGCAGTTGGTGAGTGGCGAAGCTGCTCCACTGAGCGTGAAATCAGAGCTGTTATTGGCGACATTCATGGTCTGGGTGCTGGTACAACCGTTTTGTGCCGTGACTGTGACCGTGTAATTACCTGCCAGAATATTGCTCAAATCTTCATCTGTTGTGCTGTTTGACCAGTTGTATTGATAAGGACCAGGCGCGCCGGTTATGGTCAGGTCAATGGCGCCATCGCTTTGGCCACAAATAGCTGCCGTAACGGCCGGTGTAATGACCGGATCGCTGGTATTTTGATCAACTACAAAGCTAGCCGTCGAAGAACACGAGTTACCATAGGTTACCGTTACGGTGTAAGTATTTGCGGCGAGGTTGCTCAGGTCTGACATGGTCGAACTGTTCGACCAGTGATACAGGAATGTGTAGCCGGTAGGTGTAGCCGTCAAATCAATAGCGCCATTGGGTGTTACGCAGGACGTATTGGGCGTAACGGCTCCCGTAGCAGCGATGGTAATACTGTTGTTTGGCACGGAGGCAACGGCAGTTGCCGTGCACCCGTTGCCGCCAGTAACGGTTACTGTATAAGTGCCCGGCGCCAGGTTGGAGGCTGTGGCCATGGTCGTGTTATTCGACCACTTGTAGGTGTAGGGCGTTTGTCCTCCGGTGGGTACAGCAGTCGCGCTGCCATTGGCAATTCCGCAAGTGGCCGCGTTCACCGTAGTACTCAGGTTGGGCGGCACGGCATCGAGTTCTACTTCAAAACTTTCACTACCTGAGCATGTGCCCAGTGTGGCCGTTACGGAGTAAATACCCGGCGCCAGGTTACTGACATTTTCAGTGGTGCGTCCGTTTGACCACAAATAGGTATAG
>JADZBJ010000280.1 GCA_020852155.1 Saprospiraceae bacterium
ATAAAAACAGACACGTACGGGCGTGGGCCGATGGCACTGACGCAGAATCCGTCACTGCGTTTTTGGAAAAGATTGACCTGTTGCTGGCCGAGCAATTTCCGTCAAAGTAAATTTACGTTTACGAATTTTTTGAAGTTTCAAAAACGCAAGGACGTAATATTAATACCTTGAGGCGTAATCCGTTTACTAACCTCAAAACATTCCGCATACATCTGCGTTTTGAAATACGCTACAACCAATCCAGCCAATACTCTATGAGAAAATTCACCCTGCTTTTCCAACTGATGCTTGTCAGTCTTTTCGCGTTTGCCCAAAATCCATCCGGCGACGGGTGGGTTTTTAAAAATGAAAAGGATGGCATAAAAGTCTGGTATCGCAAAACCTCGGATATTCACGAAATCAAATTAGCCACTTCCCTGAAAACACCACTTTCAGGCCTGGTTAAATTACTCAGCGAGCCTGAACACTACCAGGAATGGGGATACAAAGTCAGTGAGGCCCGGTTGTTGAAACAGGTGTCCGACCACGAAACCTATTACTATTCCAAATTCGATTTTCCATGGCCGCTCGATGATCGCGACCTGATTATGCACTCTGTCATGGAGCAGGATCCGATCACGCGCAAATTGACGTCACACAGCGTTGCACAGCCGGACTATATTTCCAAAAACAAAGGCATCACCCGAATCAACACGGCTCAAACCACCTGGACCATGGTGCCCGGCGCAGGCGGATGGGTTTATATTGAATACTACATTTATTCCAGCCCGGGTGGCAGCATTCCAGATTGGGCCGTCAACATGGCCATTGACGTAGGCCCCAGAGAAACCATCAAGGGTATTCGAAAATTCATTCAACAAGAGAAATATCAGCAGGCGAAACTGGCCTACATCAAAGACTGATATATCTTTGCGCCTCAATTTTTCCAAGCAGCATCCGCATCATGTTTGAAAGTTTACACGACAGGTTAGAGTCAGCGTTTAAAGTCCTTCAGGGAAACAACAAGATCACAGAACTCAACGTCGCCGAAAGCATCAAGGAAATCCGCCGTGCATTGGTCGGAGCCGACGTGAATTATAAAATTGCCAAAGATTTTACCGACAGGATCAAAGACAAGGCTTTAGGCACCGAAAACGTGCTTAAAAATGTCAATCCGGGCCAACTCATGGTGAAAATCGTCATGGACGAACTCACCGAACTCATGGGTGGCCAAAGCGTCGGTATCAACGTAAAAGGCAACCCCGGCATCGTCCTGATCGCTGGTTTGCAAGGTTCGGGTAAAACCACCTTCTCCGGCAAATTAGCCAAATACCTGAAAGACAAGCGCCAGATGAAACCCCTGCTGGTCGCCGCCGACGTTTATCGCCCTGCGGCCATTGACCAGTTGACGGTGCTGTCTGAAGCCATCGGTGTAGCGATTTACAAAGAGCCGGAAAACAAAAATCCGATTGACATCGCCAAAAACGCCGTTGCCTTCGCCAAATCAAATGGCCACAACGTCGTGATCGTGGACACCGCTGGTCGTCTGGCTGTTGACGAGGTGATGATGGACGAAGTAGAAGCCATCAAAGCGGCCATCCAACCGACTGAAACGCTCTTCGTCGTTGACTCCATGACGGGTCAGGACGCTGTCAATACGGCCGAGGCATTCAATCAGCGTATCAATTTCGATGGCGTCGTGTTGACCAAACTCGACGGTGATACCCGTGGTGGCGCTGCGCTTTCTATTAAATACACAGTTGGCAAACCCATCAAATTCGTTTCGATGGGCGAAAAACTCGAAACACTCGACGTTTTCTACCCCGACCGTATGGCCCAGCGTATCCTGGGCATGGGCGACATCGTTTCGCTCGTCGAAAAGGCGCAAATGGAATTCGATGAAACCGAAGCCAAACGCGTCGAAAAACGCATCAAACAAAACAAGTTTGACTTCAACGACTTCCTCGCTCAAATGCAGATGATCAAAAAAATGGGCGACCTGAAAAGCCTCATGAACATGATCCCCGGCGTGAGCAAAGCGTTGAAAGACGCGCCGATTGACGACAAAGCGCTCGTTCGCGTAGAAGCCATTGTACAAAGTATGACGCCTTTCGAAAGGGCCAATCCTGACAGCATTACCCTCAGCCGCAAAAAGCGCATCGCGCGCGGTTGCGGCCAATCGGTAGATCAGATCAACCTGTTCATGAAAAATTTTGCCGATATGCGCAAAATGCTGCATCAGATGGCCAATATGCCAATGGGTAAAATGGGCGGCATGGGTATGCCGGGCATGGGAATGCCCAAAGGCGGCTTCCGTAAATAATACTCTACTCGCGCAAACTGTCGTTTCAGCCTGCTATTGACTCGTTTCACCTATTTGCACAGACAAATAAGTGAAACACGCCCGAAATTGCCCGAAAATTTTGATTCCTATGCGTATCCTGCTTGCTGAAGACGAAACGGCCATCCGCGACAACCTGAAACTGAACCTCGAACTCGAAGGTTACGAAGTAGTGGCTGTGGCCAATGGCAAAAAAGCGCTGGAGTGTTTCCAGTCGCAACATTTTGACCTGCTTTTGCTGGATGTCATGATGCCGGAATTAGACGGCTTTGCGCTGACAGAGCAGGTGCGGCTCAACAACCTGGAAATTCCGATCCTGCTGCTCACCGCCAAGGATATGTCGCACGATCGGGTCATGGGCCTGAAAAAAGGCGCTGACGATTACCTGACCAAGCCTTTCAACCTGGAAGAACTCATGCTGCGCGTCAGCAAACTCCTCAAACGCAGTCAGCGCGTCAAGGGAGAAGCCCTCGAAACGTATGAATTCGGCAACAACAGGATCAATTTTGAGACCTTCGAAGCAGAAAACTTCAGGGGAGAAAAACTCCACCTCACCCGCAAGGAATGTATGTTGCTCAAACTACTCATCGAACGCAAAAACGAGGTAGTCAGCCGAAATCAAATTCTGCAGTCCGTTTGGGGCTACGATGTTTATCCGAGCACCCGCACCATTGACAACTTTATCCTGGCCTTCCGCAAGTATTTTGAGGAAGACGCCCGCGCACCACGTTATTTCCATTCCATTCGCGGCATCGGCTACAAGTTCACCTTGTAAGCCTCGAAACATTTTCAAATTTCAAATTTCCTGACTATAACGGATTGTAGTGATGCCCCAAAAAGCCATCGAAATTGCAGTGCTGTATAAAAGAAAAGGGCGTAGCCCTGTAATCTTCGTAGAAAAAAAGGACATCACCATTGAGGGGCGTAGCCCTGTAATCTACCCTCATCATACCA
>JADZBJ010000281.1 GCA_020852155.1 Saprospiraceae bacterium
AATGCGTTGAGCGCTGCGGTTGTCGGCACCCTGATCTTGCAGGTTATTGGATAGCGCGGAACAGTTTATGTCGCCCATCTTAACAGCCCTGAAATCGGCAATACCATTCACGCACAGGTCGTAGGTCATGACTGTTTTTTCAGGAAATGCAACACTAAGCGGATTTACGCCCGTCGGGAAGACATAACTTCTCGGTACAAAACGCCAGGAATCTGTGTTCGGGAAAACAGCGATATTACCCAGGGCACCATTGCGAATCAGCAGCAAGTCGGCCATGTCGAGCGTACCATTGCGATCCACGTCGGCGGCAATCCATTCATAAGGGGTGTCAAGTGAATCCTGACCTGTCAGGTGCAGGGCCAGTCGGTTCACGTCATCCATCGTAACGCCCTGAGCGTGATTATCGTTGCAAGATGGGCGAACTTCCACACCGCAGGCATTGATAACGTATTGATTATATACGCCAAGCGAATCCGTTTTTTTCCAGAAAAGAGAATTGCCACGTTTGAAATTCAGGGTTGCGGCAGGCAACGGGCGATTCAACGCATCGGTAACCGTACCACTAACCTTGTTGGAAGTTGGCGGACAAGTACCAATATTATCCTGAACATTGACATAGGTTTCGCAATATCCGGCATTTCCGTAGGCGTCTTCGCTCCAGATTTCGACAAATTGAGTACCTACTTCAGTGCAGTCAAACGTAACGCCGGTGACGCCATTCGGGAAACCGGTACCAGTGCCACTTTTTCGAATAGCGACTTTGAGTTGTGAGGCCGGCGTGCAGTTATCGAATGTGTAAAGCAGGAAATCAGAAGCCCAAAGGCTAATCATGCCTGTTTGCATCATGTTGATACTCAGTCCGTTGTGACACACGACTGTAGGCGCCTTGCAATCCTTTACTTCAAATTCATATTTGCAGATGGTTTGTCCGGCGCAGTTGTCGTTGACCACCCACTCGACTTTGTGTTTACCGTACGGGAAACCATGTCCGTTTGGAAACTTGATTTTTCCCGTCAGGGTATCGCCTTGCACCGAGGTTTCGATGGGCCATGCGCCAGGGCTGCTGCTGGTTAGGTAGGTTTCCATGCTGCCATTGCTGTCCATATCCAGGAACAATTTGTAGGATAGCGCCAGGTTTGATTTGGCACAGGCGTCTGTTGCGCGGACGGTCAGGTTCACAGGGCCTTCGCAGCGGTCAATGTAATTGCTGTTGTACTGAGCGGGGTCGTTGTTGGTCAGGTCGCAGAATACCACCGGTTCGGTTGGGCAACCAACAATCACGGGAGGCACATTGTCCAGAAACTTGATGATCTGAGTGTACTTAAAATATCCGTGGTTGTACGTATTTCCGGTTACGGTCGGGCCGACATCGCTGTTGCCCGGATTGGGCACGTATGTAGCGGTATAGGTATTCGGGTTGTAGTCGCACCACCAGATCAGTGTCCAGGTGCGCAGTACTTTCGCACAGGAGTTGCCACCTGCGGTGTAAAAAGTCTGGTCATTGAAGGCAACGCCTACATTGAAACTGCAATTCCCGGTTTGGTTGATGGTCGGATAGCTGGTAAAGGGTTGCGTACCGCAGCTGTAGAACGTCAGGTCATCCGGGAATTTTACGGTAAAATAATTGTTTTGGGCAAGACCCTGAAATGCGATCAGGATCAGGGCGGGCAGGAGTAAATTTTTGAACATTGTCTGTTTCTGAATTTGGTGATGAATAATATGGGGGGAGGATCAGGATTAAAAGATTTCAGGAATCTGGGAATTTATCGGGCAGGTAAATTTAGTTTAATTTTCCCGGCGTGATGAATAAAAATTCAGGAATGACGACTTCAAACTCAACGCCATCCTGTTCGCGCAGCATGATATAAACGCCGCTCATTCGACCTATTTCAGTCGGCATTTCACACCAGGAAGAATAGGCATGGATGCCCCCCGGATTGATGATGGGTTGAACTCCGATCACGCCGTCGCCATTCACCACACGTTGGCGGCCAGTCGCGTCATGGATCAGCCAGCGTCGGCGCAGCAGTTGTACGGTGTACGGACTGCCGTTTTCAATACTGATATGGTAGCCAAACGCATAGTAGTCTGCTCGCGGATTCGACTCGTCAGCAAGATACACCGTCTCTACACAGACGGTAATGCCATTGGTGGTTTGCATTTGCACGGCGTAAAAATATGAATGTATCGAAAAAAACACGCAAGCCGATTTTTTTTTCGACAGGATTAACAAACGCTCTACTTTCGCTGCTGCTGTACAATGCGTCCGACTTGTACGGACGTTTTGAAAAATCAATTCATCAAACAAAAGAACAGCTGATGCACCAACCTGATACCTCCTCTGATTTTCAGCCCTACATTGCGACGTCCAACACTTCGGTGAAGGAGTTTACCGTCCGCGCCATTGTTTTGGGCGCACTGTTTGGCATCCTTTTCGGCGCTGCTACCGTCTATCTGGCTTTGAAAGCCGGTTTAACGGTTTCGGCTTCCATTCCCATTGCTGTTTTGGCTATTTCATTGGGCCGAAGGTTTCTGGGTACGACCATTCTCGAAAACAACATCATACAGACAGCTGGTTCCGCAGGAGAATCTGTGGCAGCGGGTGTTGTATTTACCCTGCCTGCATTTCTGTTCCTGAGCGACGGCATTGGCAAGGGTTATTTCAATTACTGGACGATTACCATGCTCGCTATTTTCGGCGGTATTCTGGGCGTGCTGATGATGATTCCCTTGCGTCGTTCGCTCATTGTAAAAGAACATGGCACACTCCCCTACCCCGAAGGAACTGCCTGCGCACAGGTACTGATTGCTGGTGAAAAAGGCGGCGACTTTGCCAAAACAGCCTTTCAGGGTTTGGGTTTCGCTTTTGGTTATGCCTTTTTACAGAAAATTTTCAAAGTCATTGCAGAATCTCCGGTTTTCAGCGTGCCGGCCGATAATAAATACCTGCCAGCTGCGCGCGTAAGCGCCGAAATCACACCTGAATACCTTGGCGTGGGTTACATCATTGGCCCACGTATCGCAGGCGTTCTGGTGGCTGGCGGTGTGATGGCCTGGTTAGGTCTCATTCCTTTGCTGGCTACGCTGGTGCACCCTGACGTCATTGCGGCGCAACTGACCAAACTGGATTTGCTCCGCCCGATCACGGACGCGGCTGGAAATGTGCGTTACCCGTTTGGCTGGAATCCTGAAACACACAGTTTCAGCGACCTTACTTCAGCCGTTTATCGCGCTTATGTGCGTCAGATCGGCGCAGGCGCCGTAGCCGGCGCAGGTTTTATCACCCTGTTCAAGACATTGCCCACCATCGTTGCCTCATTCAGAGAAAGCGTCGGATCATTCCGTGAGGGCGCTGCCAAAGGCGCTATTGCCCGTACGGACAACGACCTCAGTATGAAGGTAGTGGCCATTGGCAGCCTGGCCCTGATCCTCCTGATGGCGGTACTGCCGAGCATTCCAGGCGACAGCATTGTCAGCAAATTATTGATCGGCGTGCTCGTGATTATTTTTGGTTTCTTCTTCGTGACCGTCGCCAGCCGTATTGTGGGTATTATTGGTAGCAGCAACAGCCCGATTTCGGGTATGACCATCGCTACCATCATGGGTACGGCGCTTGTATTTATTGGTGTTGGCTGGACGGGCAAGGTTTTTGAGCCATTAGCCCTCGTGGTCGGTAGCATGGTTTGTATCGCTGCCGCAAATGCCGGAGCCACTTCGCAAGACCTCAAAACCGGTCACCTTGTTGGCGCTACGCCGCGTTATCAGCAGTTGGCATTGTTTATCGGTGTTATTGTTTCATCATTGGTTATTGGCGCAACTGTATTGTTCCTCGACAACCCGACAGCCGAAATGCGTGCCGCTGGCATCGAACATGCCATTGGTGAGAAATTCAATGCACCACAAGCAACGCTAATGGCCACACTGATTAAAGGTCTGTTGTCATTTAACCTCGACTGGCAATTTGTGCTCGTCGGTCTTTTTATAGCCGTTACGCTCGAACTTTGCGGCGTAAAATCCTTGTCCTTTGCAGTTGGTCTTTACCTGCCATTATCTACTACCCTGCCCATCTGGCTGGGCGGCGTATTGAAAGGATTAACCGACTGGCTCGGCGCTCGCAAAGGCGAAGCCTCTGAAGATGCCGACCTCGGCAAAGGCAGTTTGTTCGCCACCGGACTTGTGGCGGGCGGGGCGCTAGCCGGCGTGGTGGTGGCTTTGTTACAAGCCTCCGATGCGACGGCAGGGCCTTTGGACAAACTCAGTCAGGAACATAATTTAACCAGTATGCTGGGTATCGGAGGTTATCACCTCCTGGGCGTAATATCCTTCGCAGCATTGGCATTTTTCCTGATCCGTGCAGCGAGAAAGGGAAATTGAGTTGAATGATTCGATTGACCTCGTAGAGTAGATGGATTGATTCGATTGATTCGATTAAATCCGATTGCCCTCGTAGCATAGATGGAGCGCGGATAACGCGGATTTACAAACGCGGATTTTAATGACACATCCGGGAACCACTTTGTATAATTAATCGGATTTAATCGGAACAATCGAATCAATCGGATTTAATCGAATCAATCGAATCAATCCTTCGTTCTATTTTTGCACTGAAAAGAACATTTTAAATTTCGTTTAATTTTCAACCCAAACCTGATACCGATGGCCAACAAAAAAATCAGCAAGGCTACCTTGAAATTCGGTAACGAAACCCTGAGTTTGTCCAAGAGCAAAACGCAGGCCGCCGTTCGCTATTCACCTGGAGCCAAAGCAAACACCAAAAAAAGCGGTAAAAAGACGTCCAATACCGAGCAAATTCGAGATTTTGAGGTTCTTAACATGAATCGGGGTATTGATGCCAAACTTGACCAGTTGCGCTCACAGCCCGAAGTCAGCGTCGGCACCCACGTCTGGAAC
>JADZBJ010000282.1 GCA_020852155.1 Saprospiraceae bacterium
ACTCAATGCAGATACGCAGGATAACATGCTCATCAGTTTGACTGAAGCCGTGACCAATGCAATTCTTCATGGAAATCAGGCGGATTGTCGCAAACAAGTATCTATATCGCTTCGGCGCAATAATGATTCGCTTTCCATTAGTGTCAGCGATGAAGGCCCCGGATTCGATATGGCAGCCGTGCCAGACCCAACCTGTCCGGAATTTCTGGAGCGTTGCGGTGGCCGCGGATTATTCCTGATGCAAAGACTCAGCGACGAATGCCGTTTCAAACGCGGCGGCAGCACCGTTGAGATGCGTTTTAAACTGGGTGAAAAATAATACAGCAAAGCTTACTTTTGCGCCGCCATCAGGCATTCATCTAATTTTTCATCATCTTTTTTGATAACACTTTCACATGGGCAGAGGAGACGCAAAAACAAAGCGCGGTAAAATTACTCGCGGCTCGTTCGGCAAAGCACGTCCGAAACGCAAGAAACTTAAAACCGTTCGCAAAATCGCTGCAGCAGCAGCCAAGGCTTAATCGCTTCGGCCAATCGCTGGCAAAACGACTATGCACATGAGTCATTCCGATATCCGGGGTGACTCATTTTTTTTTTGGAAGGTTGAAGGTTGTTGAAAGTTGAAAGTTGAAAGTTGAAATAGTTGAAGGTTGTTGAAAGTTGAAATAGTTGAAGGTTGTTGAAAATGGTTGAAAGATTTTCTACCATCATAAAAAAGTTGTCATCCTGAACGGAGTGAAGGATCTGGCCAAACAGTAGTGAACAATTCACCTTCGTGGGTAGCAGATCCTTCACTGCGTTCAGGATGACAACTTTTTTATGATGGGTATATGACAACTTACAACTCCTTCAACCTTCAACAACTTTCAACAACCTTCAACAACTTTCAACAACCTTCAACAACCTTCAACAACCTTCAACTCCTTCAACCTTCAACTCCTTCAACCCTATCACCGCCATCATGCGGCCAGTTGTGCCGCGTTCGAGGCGGTGGGAAAAATAGTCTGCATTGTTCAGTACGGTGCAGTCCGGCGACACTTCGATTTGCCCTGTTGGAATACCAAATTCCAGGCATTGATCGGCGTTGGCTTTTTTCAGGTCAACAAAATATTTGCCTGGCACGGCGCCAGCCCTTCGGTATTTGTCTGAAAAAGCATCGGCCACTTCCTGGCCTACTTCAAATACATTTTCGCTGATACAGGCTCCTATATAGGCCCGGCAGTCCTGGCCCTTAGTGCCAAATGACGCATACATCTGTTGTAGTGTATGGGACACGATACCGGCTACTGTGCCGCGCCATCCGGCATGAATGGCTGCGATAGCGTTATTTCGGGCGTCATAAACCAGGATGGGCGTACAATCCGCTACCGACACGGCCAGTAATATGTCGCGTTGATGGCTCATGAGCGCGTCGAAGCCTTCAGCACCGCCCGGCGCTGTTACGTGTCGTACCAGATGGCCATGCACTTGTTTGGACCATGCCAGTTGTTTGACATCAAAACCCAGGGCGTTACAGAATCGCCGGCGATTTTCAAGCACGTTGTCGAGGTTGTCATCGGTGCTTTTTCCAAGGTTTAATGAACCCCATGGCGTCGGGCTGACGCCACCGTGGCGCGTACTTTGCGCTGCAATGACATCTGGAAATTCGTTGAAAATGACTGGTTTTCGAAACACGACTTGAATGGATGTCTGATGAACGGGTCTTCGTCGTATCATGTACAACAAGACCTCTAAAACCCTGTAAAAATACGGCGCATCCTGAGAGGTTGTTTAAAATTCTCTCACTGGCTCAAAAAGGCATCTTTTGCCGCCATCCTGCCCTTGTTTTTCAGGCTGAAACACCCGCTTCACCCCAAAAAACAAGGATCGGCTATCGGCAAAATCTGCTCTTTTTGAATCCAGAAGTGAAATTTAAACAACCTCTGACTTATGTATGGCGTATAGGCCTGAAAAAATGAAAGCCCGGCTTGATGTCGCCGGGCTTTCTGTAGGAAGATGTTGATTTGGAAACCTAGTGTTTGTTTGGGAATTGTTATTGAGCCAAATTTTTCAAGAGCAGGTTAAAATTCTACTTTCTAACACACGCTTACATATGAAATCTTTTGATCGTGCGGCCGTGCAAATCCTGTACCGGGCGGTTGTTGGAGTGTTCCAGTGCGTGAAAATCCTCGATTTGCGCGTGCGATGCTTCAACCGGAGTTTCCAGTACCAGCCAGGTCACGATTTCAGAGCAAGGCGGTGTAGTGAGCGAGCCACCGTAGGTGAAGTAGTTTTTGTTGGCCGGCAAAAAGTCGGCAATGCTGAAGCTCAGTGCTGCATCGTCGTACTTGGCGTCGGCTGTGGCTGGCAGGTGATGGATAAAATGATCCAGGAACGCATTGTCTGCACCTTCATTGACCAGAACGCCAATAACGGCCAACTTGCCTGTAGATTCATTTTTATGAACGAAATGCACCTCCATGTCATAAGACACGCCATTGACAGTGTGCTCGCTGGGTGTGTGGGTGTGGAACTGAAGCAGGGTGTAGGTTACGCCCTTGTAGGTCAGGGTAGTACCTGCGTCAGTGTTGAATTGAATGGTGTGTCCGTTGTTGACGATGTGTGTTGTAGAGTTTCCGAAAACTTCTACCAAGGATTCCAGTGATGCATCGTCGCTTGCGCCCGAAATGTTTATGGGCGATTGAACGGCGCCGCTACAATCCGTGTAATCAACGCAAAGTTTGCCCCAGTGGTCAGGCCCGTCCTCGGTAGCATTGTCGTAATTCCAGTGTACATCTGTGCAGGAGGGAAGTACGTCTTCGTTTTCGTTCCCGTCTTTACAGGAGGCGAATAACACGAGGCAGCCGATACCAAGAAACCAATTGACGTAGGAAGATTTGTTCATGACAAGATAATAAGGTTAGTGAAAAAATGAGTTGTAGGAGCGCAGCCGTCTTTAAAATCCGGTTGCGTGCAGGCAAGTTTGTTTACCGCTGCAATGTTGCTTCGGGAAATGCAGTCGGCAATAAAAACCGACATGACAAAAAGTTGACAATTGAAAAAGCGGGAAAAAAGCGCTGATTTCCCTTAGAAAATACGTGTAACTTAATTACTCCGCGTATTCTCTTTGATGCGCAAACGCCGCCGCGTTTGATAGACTGTGTTGGTTGAAATGCCCAGGATGTTGGCAATTTCATGTGCGTGGAGATCGAGTTTCTCCAGGGTCAGCAGGCGCAGTTCAGCGCGGGTGAGGTCGGGGTTCAGTAATTTTTGTTCACTGATATAGCCGGGATAAACTTTTTCAAATAAATCCCTGAAGCGAGTCCAGTCTTCTTCTGTGAGGATAACGGCGTGCGTCAGTTGTTCGAGGTATTCGCTGCGCTGATCCATTGAAGCGAGATTGTTCATTTCCAGACGCAGGTTTTCTATCAGTTCTGATTTTTCCCGGAGTCTTTGGGAGAGTGCTGCGAGGTTGTTTTTGGCAATTTCCAGTTCCGCCTCTTTTTGGCGTTTGAGGTATTGCACCCGATGAACCCAGCCTAATACCAGAATCAGCACCAGGAAAAAAATTACCAGCGTACCCATCGTTAGCCAGCGGTGGAATTGTTTTTCTCGCTCGACCAGTTTCAGTTGGCGGATATATTTTTCCGCTTCAAGCCGACGCTGAATTTGCTCGTATTTGTGTGCATCATTTCGCCGGGTCAGGCTGTCTTGCAAGGTTTGAGACAGGTGCGTGTATCGCATGGCATTGGCCGCATCTCCATTCAACTCGTAGTACCGTGCACAGTTTTTGTAGAATTTAAGCGGTTGGAAATAGTGGATTTCCATTTTGGGGTCACTCTCCAGCGCTTTAAGCAGGTATTGCGCGCGCTCTATCAGGGTGCGCGATTCGTTGAGTTTACCCAGTTTAAGTTTTGTGTTCAGCAAAACCTGTATGGCGTCATATTCGCCCCGAAGAGCCGTATAGGGGGTTTGGGCATAGCTGATTTTACTTTTTTCATAGCCTGTGTCTGCATATTGTTCGCTTTCGGTAATATTTCCCTGTTCCGCGAGCATACTGGCTATTTCCAGCAATGCGAATCCTTCCCAAAACTGCCGCCGCCATTCTGTTTCTGAATGTGAGGAGGAATGCCCTTGAGTGAAATTCAGGATTTTTTGGGCGTACTCTATGGCTTTCGGGTAATTTTTCTTGCGCTGGTAGTATGATTCAAGATAATTCAGAACCAACAAGGCATGATACTGTCCGCTTTCTGTATAATGAATATGTTGTTCTGCTATGCTCAGGTAATTGAACATTTGTTCTATGTCATCCAGCATATACATGAACTGACCCAATTCATACAATATGGCATCTACATGATAGTCTTCGAAGCGATGAAAGCCTAATTGTTTCATGCCGTCGAATGTGTTCAGTACCTCTGCGTAAAGCTGTTCGGTTGAGATTTGTTTCAGATCATATTGCTCAAAAACGCGGTAATGGTGCGCTACGATTTTCTCCACGTCCCACGACATGCCATCTGCTTGTTTTTCCATGTCAAACAGCAGATCCAGCACCGCTGGCTGGCTCAGTTTCAGGGTGTTTCGTTGCCGAAACTGTTGAAATTTTAAGGCAAAAATGGTCTGTTGATCGCCTGTTTCAAGGGCTGCGGGCAAGAGTTGCCCGAAAAAGGCTACAATCGTGGCGGTGTCCGATTTCCAGTATGGATAATTGTGAATCATGCTCAGCCGCGCAGTCGGCTGCATAGATTTAAAAGAATGAATATCAATACTTTGTCCGCGTAGTTCCAGGCAGGGGAACACGAACGTTGCCAGCACAACGAGTACTTGAAGATTGTAATTTGGCCGAAAAAGCATGGTATTAATAACTGCAAAAATATTCCAAATCAAATAAATGCGAGAATGAGTGAATGCTTGAATGCGCGAATACAAGCACCTCAAACGCGAGCATTCAAACCACTTCAAACCATTTCAAACGCGAGCGCCAGCGAGCATCCAACCACATCCAACGGCGCGCCAGCGCCATTCAAACCACTTCTAACAATTTCTAACAATTTCAAACCACATCCAACCACATCAAACGGCGCGCCAGCGCCATTCAAACCACCTCACCCCATATCCGCAAGGAACGGCAATTGCACCCTGAAATCCTGTTGCTGGTCTTTATTTAGAAATGTCGTGGTTACGCCTTCTGTCTGGCTAAGGTACACACGCGTTTGACCTGAATAATCCACGATAGTCGAATCGCCGGAATATTCCAGGCCGTTGCCATCCTGTCCGATCACGTTGACGCCGATGGTGTAGCATTGATTTTCAATGGCTCGTGCGGTCAGTAATGACTTCCAGTGGTGCGCGCGTCGAACGGGCCAGTTGGCGACGTAGATCAACAAATCGTGGTGGGCTTCTGGCTGTTGTCGGCTCCATTCCGGGAATCGGAGGTCGTAGCAGATCAGCGGTCGAATGTGCCAGCCCATCCATTCCACAAGGATGCGTTTTTTCCCGGCGGTAAAAGGTTCGTTTTCACCCGCCAGTGCGAACAGGTGCTTTTTGTCGTAACAGTCAAAATGGCCATCAGGCCGCATGAAGACCAGGCGGTTGTAATAATGCCCGTCTTCCTTGCAAATAAAACTGCCTGTAATGGCCGCGCCCAGGCTGTTTGCCTGTTGTTTCATCCAGGTCACCGTATCGCCGTCCATTGGCTCAGCCAGCGGCGCAGCATTCATGCTGAATCCGGTATTGAACATTTCCGGCAGCACGATCAGGTCAGTTCGGCCTTTCAATGGTGCTAACAGATGACTGAAATGATGCAGGTTCTTGGATTTTTGCTCCCACAAAAGAGCACTCTGGACGATGCTTACACGCATTTTTATGTTGTTGGAGTGGCGCTGGCGCGCCGTTTGATGTTGTTTGAATGGCGCTGACGCGCCTGTTTGATGTTGTTTGAATGGCGCTGGCGCGCCGTTTGATGTTGTTTGAAATTGTTGGATGCTCGCTGTCGCTCGCGTTTGAAGTGGTTTGAATGGCGCTGTCGCGCCGTTTGATGTTGTTTGATATTGTTGGATACTCGCTGTCGCTCGCGTTTGAAAATTGTTTTTATTCACTCACTCATTCACGCATTCACTCATTAAAACCTTAAGAGAACGAGTCGGAGTTTGTTCCTGAATTCGGAGGGTATGAGGCATTCGGCGCTGCTGATCTGGATGGCTTCACGGAAACGAAGGCGAAGGTTTTGCCCTGCTGTATTGAACAGGTTGTTCCGGTCGAATTCGCCGAGCGGAGAGATGACATATTCGCTACAGGTGTTTTCGTACTTGATTTCGTCGTTGAAGAGAAAGCGCAAATATTCAGGGTGCTGAAACAGAAAATATGAAGAGAAGATGCCTTCATCATCCTGCGAATATTGCCGTTTGTGCAGGATGGTTTTCCATTGCATTTGACCATCGGGTTGAAAAGCGACAGCAAATACGTCTTCGTAGTAAAAATCAACGACCAGTCGCGCGCCATCCCGCCAAAAACCGCGGGAGGAAGTTGCACCTCGTTGGAGTTCATGGTGGCGTTCGACAACAATAATAACCCCGCCGTCGTGCCTGTTGATGATTTGCCGCACAAAGCAATCGGCAATGCCGCGCGTGTCATCGCTCACGTCTTTTTGGCGAATGATAGAAATGAACTGATCGTCAAAAGGTGATGATGAAATCGTTGCTTTCCCGCCGGGCAGTTGAATGGAAATGAAATAGGCTCCATTGGCGCGGTCGCGCGAGCGGTCGGCATATAGTCCGGCGCCAATGAGTTGTTGTTTGACGTTGTTGTACTCAAACTGAATATCGGCTGTCAGGAATGCTTTTACCGGTGATACATACAGCGCATCAGTGCCGTCGGGCTTGATGTGCAGCGTTCGGAAAACATGCTCGTCAATTCTGGCTTTTCGATTGGACAGTTCTGCTGTAAAAAAGAAATCGCCCGCGTTACTGACATTGACGTGCTGGTCGTCGGCTTCGAGCAACTGCTGACCGAGGTCAAGTTTTTTATCCCAGAGGACCTGCATTTTGTCTAAGCGAAGGCAGGTGGCTTCCCAACTATTGTTGTCGGCGTCGTTGTAAATGACCAGGCAATTGCGATCTTCACTGCGCACAAAATCAATAATGGGCGCGTTGAAAATACGTTCGCCATAGTCTTTCACGACCATCGAGTCAATCAGGTTGGCCCCGGGATCGTATTTATGAACCCTCACAACGGTTTTGCTGCGCCGCCGCTGCCGGTAAACGACTGAAAAATCATTTTTTCCGGCGCAAATGGCGATGATCTGAATGCCGCGTTTTTCTATATCTGTCAATTCCTTGCTCCAGGAGGGCCGCATCTGATTGTCGTAGGCTTGCACCTCAAAGTCGTCGTATTTATCCCGAAATAACAGGATTCGGTCGCGCAGTCGCCCGATCAAC
>JADZBJ010000283.1 GCA_020852155.1 Saprospiraceae bacterium
ATTCTAGCCCCGGAAATCATCAAAGCCGTCAGCAACAGCATGATGGTCAGCCATTGTTGCTCAATCCTCATAAAATCCGTTCGGCGCATCAGCGGCGATAACAGGAGCAGTGGTGAAAAATACATCGGATGCACCAGGGTTAGTACAATGCCCGGTAAATTGGGTAAATAATAAACGCCCTCGCCTCGGGCACAGGCAATGCCTCGCGAAAACCAGTTGACAGGCGACCAGTGAGCATTCGCTTCGACAAACGCCCAACCCGCCAGCATCATTAATATAACGGCGGCCAGTACGATCAAAAACCTTGGTGATAAACGTCGCAAACGACCGTGTTCCCAGATCCAAAGTATTGCCCAAAGTGCCGCCAGCCAGCCCGTCAGGGTTAACCCGTCAAGCGGGCCACGATTCATCCAGCCACTAAACGAAGGCGCAAGCCCTACAAGCAATCCGGTAAATACAAAGCGCGATTGCCACCGCGTACCCGCCGCCAGTAGCCTCAAACAGCGTTCAAAAATCAACAGCGCCGGAACACCGGACAGCGCAGTGGTCAGGGCAAATAAAAACTCCTGTTGCCTCGCCAACTGACTGATCATCAGCCAGCATACAGGAGGCAACAGGAGCCAAAAGTGCTTTTTTTCAAGCATTTGCAACGTTAGCGCATATATTAGTTCGGATTGACGCGGAACAGTTCAACGTCAAAAATCAGGGCTGCACCGGGTTTGATAACGCCGCCAGCGCGCGGGTTGTCGCCGTAAGCCAGTTCAGCAGGAATGAAAAAGCGGAATTTCTCGCCTGTTTTCATCCGTTGCAGGCCCTCTGTCCAGCCGCGGATGACCTGATTAAGTCCGAAGGAAATTTTTTCGCCGCGATTGACCGAGCTGTCGAATACCGTGCCGTCAATCAGCGTACCGTGGTAGTGCACTTCCACTTTGTCGGTGGCTTTAGGCGATACAGCCGCCTGATCGGTGGTTTTTTGCAACACTTCGTATTGCAAACCTGACGCTGTGGTCACGACGCCCGAACGGGTTTTGTTGCTGTCCAGGAATTTTTTCTGATCGGCTTTGTAGGCTTGCAGGGCTTTGGTTTGAGCCGAGCGGTTGTAATCCGAAAAGATTTTATTGGCATTGTCCACTTGAAAAACAGTGGGTTTTTCGTCGAGTGCTGCTTTGAATGCCGCTTCGTAAAGTGCGGGGTTAAAGTCTTTGCCCATTTGGCGTTTTACGTTGGCCGCCATCACCATGCCGTAAGCGTAGTTGGCGCTGTCAACAGCATTTTTCAGAACGACCTGCGTTTGAGCAATCAAACTGGTGGTGAACATGGCTACAACAGCCAATACGATTAATTTTTTCATGTTTAAATTGAATGAAATGCCGGTTATTCGGCGCTGAAATGCTATGTTAAGTGGTTGAAGAATTTGCTGAATTTCCGCAAAGTTATTCGTTTTTTTACGCCATAAATCAAAACTTCATGCAACGCGACTTCATTTTCGGGCAATATCCCTGGTTGGGTGCCCCTTCGCCTCAGGGCGTAATCATCGGCGATGATCTGGATGCCGCCCTGAGTGCGCTCATTTATCTGCGCCACAATCCTCAAGCCCGTTTAGTGGGTATTTACGCTGGCTACGAACGCCTTTATTTGCAACATCGTGTGCAGCCGGCACATTTTCAACGCTGTATCTTTCTCGACCTCGACATTTACGATGCGCATTGCCGTTCTTTGGGCCACCACATCGTTCGTCAGCATGCAAAAGATCAACTGGCCGGTTTCGGAAACAGTTGCAACCTCAACGAATTGGCCGGTCGTTCTGTATCGTCAGATTTTAACCGAAAATATCCTTTGGGTACGGTGCATTTTCTACTTTGGTTATACGATCTACCTTTGCCCGCCAATGCCATGAGCGAAGCGCTGATGTGGATGGCCGATTCAGCCTTTATCAATGGGCAAAGTCATCGTTTCAGGGAGAATGTTGGTGAATGGATTTCACAGCAAATGCCGCACCCCGATTTGCTGGACGGTTTTGAAAACAAGATTGATACGCCCGAGTTTGAATCAACCATCGAAATGCTTCAGGAAAAACTTCGCCTTTGGGGTTTTCAGGCCGGAAACGGGCAGGTAACTTCGAAGCACCGACAGTTGTCCGGCTTCCAGTGTCAGCCCCTGAAAAATATGCAGCCCGACGAAATGAGCGCTTATATTATACATTTGCTCAACGTGCTGGCGGAGATCACGGGTTGGGAAGTGCCGCAACATCAGGTGGACATCGGTCAACTGTGTGTCCATCAGGGCAAGCGGCAAAGTGGCGGCGTCGGTGATCTGTTGCAGGGGCATTCGTTGGATGCGTTTTTGAGTCGGAATCAGGTTTTTTCATACGTTTTTCCGTATAAAAACGCGATTAACTATACTGTTTTTTAGTGGTTGGTTTTCATTAGGGTGTTCTGAAAAACGTGTCAGGAGTAGTAAACTCGCTTTTTTGAAAGAAGGTTGTCTGTAAGAGTTCAGTATGTGATGAGTTGTTGGGTTAAATGCTTCTTCGAAATATATTTTGTCACTTTTTTGAGCCCAAAAAAGTAACCAAAAAAGGCTCGGCTGTATAGAAATGCAACGACTTCGCCTTCGAAAAAGCGCTAAAAATGACCTTTTAAAAAAAACTCGCCGGTTGTGATA
>JADZBJ010000284.1 GCA_020852155.1 Saprospiraceae bacterium
AGGCCAGATCCAATTCCCGAACACGCTCTTAGAAAAAGTTGTCATCCTGAACAAAGTGAAGGATCTGGTCAAACAGTAGTGCGTATTTTCCGCTTCGTGGGTCGCGGATCCTTCACTTCGTTCAGGATGACAAACCGAGTGAGTTATTATTTCAAAATATTGGTTTTCAGTAAAGTACACTTTTTCATTCCTCGTTTTATGTCAAAAATATTAACCCTTTGCCTCGTTTTATTATTTCTTAATGCCTGCTCCAATACCCAATACTATTACCTCGTTCGGCATGCTGAAAAACAAACTGGCGTGACCGACGCACCAGCGCCTGGGGGCCCCGGACTCACCGATTCAGGTCAAAAGCGCGCCTATGCTTTGCGTAATACCTTGAAAAACAAACATATCCGACAAATATATTTCAGCCAGTATTTACGAACGCAGCTGACCGCAAAACCCACCGCTGAATATTTCAACATCAATTCGCCGCATCAATACGATGCCAATGCTAATGCAAGTGTTCTGGCTAATGAACTGCGGCAAATTAACAGGCAAAATGTACTGGTGGTTGGCCACAGCAATACCATTCCAAAACTTGTCGAGGCTTTAACAGGAACACCCATGCCGGATATTGCTCACGACGATTATGACAACCTTTTTGTCATTCGGAAAAAGAAAAAGCAATTTACCCTGTTGCCTGTCATGACTTACGGCGCGCCATCGCCCTGACGGGCTACCGACGTTGCGCCCCGATGGGGCTTTTTCGCTTGCGAAACTTTTAAAAGTTTCGCAAGCGTATGAATGTTATAAAATGCGAAAAGCGCTAAATGCTGATTTCCAGCACTTAGCGCTTTTCGCGTTATGAAATCTGTACGGTTACGAAACTTTCATAGTTTCGTAACCGTGTGTGTGCTTACACATTCCTTCCCCACCAGTTCTTGATGCGCCATCCCAGCAGGTACATAACCGGCAGGATAACCAGCGTGACAAAGGTGGCAAAACTCAATCCGAAGATGATTGTCCATGAAAGTGGGCCCCAGAAAGAAACAGAATCACCGCCTAGGTAAATTTTCGGATCGCCGGAAGCAAACATGGTGTAGAAGTCAATATTGAAACCTATGGCCAGTGGAATCAAGCCCAGAATCGCAGCCGTAGCCGTCAGCAATACCGGCGTCATACGAATACGGCCAGCCTCGACGATGGCCTCTCGAACAGGGTCGCCTTTTTCTCGAAGTATATCGGTGTATTCCACCAGCAATATACCATTTCGGACGACAATCCCCGCCAGCGCTACAATACCCACGCCTGACATAATCACTGAAAAATCCATCTTGAACATGGCCATGCCCAACAACACGCCAATGATACTGAATACCACCTCGGTCATGATGATCAGCGTCTTGCCAATGGAGTTAAATTGCGTAATCAAGATCAGCAGGATGATGAAAATCGAGATGACCAGCGAACGTCCCAGGAATGTTGCCGCATCCAGGAATTCCGCATCCTGACCGGCAAAACCCACTGTTACACCTTCTGTTGTCGGGAAATTGGCTACGGCGGCTTTAACAGCATTCACCACATCATTCTGGCTGGGTTGGAATTCGGCCGTAATGTTGGATGAAATGGTCACGATACGTGATTGATCCAGCCTGCGAATACCGCCATAAGTCGTGGTATATTTCACATCGGCCAGCGACGCCATCGGCACCGAACGCAACACGCCCCCCATGTTCATATCGCGGAAAGTGATATTCAGGTTTTCCACGCTGTTGATATTCTGTCGTTGATCGGGTTTCAATCGAATATTAACCGGAACCTCTTCTTCTCCGTCCTTGAATTTGGTGGCTTCTTTACCCAGGATGGCTGTACGGAATTCCGAACCAATTTGTGCTGTTGAAATGCCTTCGCGGTTAGCGCGGTCGCGGTCAACCTGAATGCTGATTTCAGGTTTTGAAACGATCAGATCGCTGCGTAGTTCTTCCACACCGGCAATGTTCAGCGAATCGAGGTAACGTTTAACTGACGTTGAAACGCGAATCAGTTCTTTGAAATCGTCGCCGCGTATTTCCACCGAAATCGGTTTGGGTTGCGGCGGGCCGCCAGACTCCTGATCTACGACAATTTCAGCACCGGCAATCAATCCTTTGGTTTCTTCCCTGATTTTATCCATATACGCTTTGGTACTCACGCCGTCGCGTTTGCCAAACTCAACAAATGCAACACCCACTTTACCCTTATTAGAGGTAGTTGTCCGGTCAAATTGATCTTCCGAAGCACCCAGGGCTACATTGCTGATGATGGATTCAACGATCGGATTGCCTTCTCCAACTACTTGTGTGACTTTCTTTTCCAGAATGCGCGTCAGCGAGTCTGTAACCGAAATTTCAGTACCTACCGGTAACGTCATATAGACATATATAAAGTTAGGGTCGGCCTTGGGGAACAGCACGATGTTCCTTTTGCCTGAACCAAACAGCGCTAGCGAGAAAACAAACAATCCCAACACGCCAAGCATCATCGTCCAGGGGCGATCAAGGGCGAAATTCAGGAAGCGGGCATAGGCATTTTGTGCAGCAGGCCAGCCATTTTGCTGAAACCAGCGCACTGCGCGTTCGAGTACAAATTTGTAAAACACCACAAACAGCGCGATAAACACCAGCAAGTTGCCCATGAAGAAATTGCTGTTCACATAGAAATACAAGGCAGCCAGGGCGTACATCACATAACCCAGTATCACACGACGGCGTTTTTTGACCGGGTCAATCACGCGGCCTTCACGCTTGGCATCGCCCATAAACCAAACCGCAAAAACCGGATTGATAACATAAGCAACAAACAGAGAAGCTGTGAGCGTGATGATCACCGTAACCGGCAGGTATTTCATGAATTTACCAAAAATACCGCCCCAGAATACCAGCGGGAAAAATGGCGCAAGGGTGGTTGAGGTACCCGAAAGCACAGGCAGGAATACCTCACCTGCCGCTTTTTTGGCCGCCTGAACAATATTCAGGTTCTTTTCATCATGGTAAACACGGTGCGTATTTTCAATGACCACAATGGCATCATCCACCACGATACCCAGAGCCAGCAGGAAGGCAAACAATACCACGAAGTTGAGCGTATAGCCAAAAGCGGGCAACACCATAAAGGCGATACACATGGACAGCGGCACCGAAAGGGCCACGAACAAGGCGTCGGTAGCACCCATGAAAAACATCAGGATGAACGTCACGAGGATAAAGCCGATGATGATCGTATTAATCAGGTCGTGCAGCGTGATGCGCGTGGCGCGGCTCTGGTCGCCGGTGATACTGACTTCGAGGTTGGGCGGGAGTTCGTTGGCTTTCATTTCGTCAACGATTACCTTGATCTTGTCGGAGGCGTCAATCAAGTTCTCACCTGTGCGTTTGATGACGTTGAGCGAGATAACATTTCGGCCATTCAGGCGGCTGTAACTCTCCTGCTCCTTGTAGCCCATGTGTACATCGGCGACATCTTTCAGGTACATCTGCGCACCGGATTGTGATGAAATCAGGATGTTTTTGATTTGCTCAACATCCTTGAAGTCCCCGCGAATGGATACGGAGCGCGTCATGCCGCCAATATCCACATTACCAGCCGAGATGGTCATGTTTTCAAAGGCCAGCGCGTTTTCAATATCGCGAAAAGTCAGGCTGGCCGCTGCCATTTTATATTTATCCACCTCGACGTGTATTTCCCTGTCCAGGGCGCCGATCATATCCACACGCGTGATCTCGCGCATGCCCTCTATTTTATCCTGGATGGCATCGGCGTAGTCTTTCAACTTGTCGAGACTGAAATCGCCGGCGATATTGACGTTCATGATCGGAATTTCAGAAATGTCAAATTCCGAAATCGTAGGATCATCCAGCAAGTCCTGCGGCAGGTCGCGTTTGGCCTTGTCCACCGCATCTTTTACTTTTTGCTTGGAAAGCGGCACATCAAGGCTGGTATTGAACTCAACGATAATGCTCGAAAAGTCCTGTACCGAATAAGAGGAAACTTTTTTGACGCCACTGATACCCTTGAGTTGTTTTTCGATAGGGCGGGTGACCAACTGCTCCATATCGCTCGGGCTGGCGCCAGGGTAGATGGTGGAGACGAAGATGGTTGGTACCACGACGTCAGGAAACTGCTCTTTGGGCAGGGAATTGTACGACATGATACCAGCCAGGGTAATCAGTATCGTGATGATAAAGACCGAAGTGGCGTTATCAATGGACCAACTGGTAAGTTTAAATTCTTTCATAACTTATAGCATCCCTGCGGGATTTATTGAAAGTTGATTGTGGTTTTCGAATGGTATTTTTAGAATTTTTATGCTACTTTTGTAAAAAAATCACCATGACGTATATAATCGAAACGCATTCCGAATCTGCCGCAGCGATTTTGCAACAATTGGCCAAACTCGAATTATTGACCATAAAGGAGTCGGTTGATGTAAAAAAACAAGCATCTTCCAACACGCCTGATTTACAGCCAGAAGAGGTACAATTTCTTAATATGGCACAATCCTCCAACAGGAAAAAACGCATTCCACTAAGAGAAAAATCGCTTTCTGGCAAGATTTCCTTAAAAACATCTGAATTTTTACAAGAACATCTTCGACAAACACGCAACGAATGGGACCGTATCTGATAGATTCCAATGTATTGATTGATAAGAGCATGTTTGGATTTTCCTTACCGGGCTAAAAAAAGGTCTTTTGCCGCCCTTTTAATCCTTTTTTCGGTCATGTAGACCCGACTATACTCCCTCAAAAAGTGTCAAAAGACCTCCAAAATCCCAATTTTTTATTTCCGGCAGAAAAATCCAAACATGCTCTTATGTTGGCAATCAGTTAGACGACAGCAGTACAACCTGGCTTGAACAAATTATTGATTCTGGCGAAGGTTCGATTTCGATCATAACTGGATTGAAATTTTTTCATTTCCAATGCCAGAGGACGAACAATCAATATTTGTTGACTTGATTGATCGAGTACAAATTCTGGGCATTTCATCAGAAATCGCCAATCAAACAGCAGCGTTGAGAAAAGAAATAAAAATCAAACTTCCTGACGCAATCATTGCCTCGACCGCATTAGTTCATCAATTAGAACTTATCACACGCAATACCTCTGATTTTAGTAAAATTCAAGGTATTCGTTTGGTCAATCCTCATGATGTTTAATCATCATTTCCCCTGTCATTTTCACATTAGTATCATCACTGTTCAGTAAATGCTCCCGAATACTGGTCTGCTCTTTTGCAGACTTGTTTTGGCTGAGTTTGAATTTGGCTTCAATACGTTCAACCGGCATTTCAAAACAAACGATACCTTTCAGCATAGCCTGTTTGTAATCGTCGGGCAAGGTGCTCCATTGCTGGAGATAATTCGGTTCGTAAGCCTGCATTTGCTGTTCCAGCAATTGAAAAGAAGCATCAGCATCCGGTATCAGCCGGGGAGTTCCGTACACATGAATAGCGACATAATTCCAGGTCGGCACATTGAGCGTTTTTTCATACAACGAAGGCGATATGTACGCGTGCGGTTCTGAAAAAATCACCAGAATTTCCTGTTCCTCCAAGCCCTGCCACTGTGGATTGTTTCGGGCAAAATGGCCCAATAAACGCCACTGCTCGTCTGACTGTTTTTTCAGCACCAATGGCAGATGCGTTGCGAAAAGCGACGGCTTTTTCTCTTTATCCGACGGGTCTTGCAGATTTGAAACAAGCGTAGCCATCGGGTATCGGATGATAAAGGCTTCGACCTGTTTCAGATCATTGGTCGAAAAATGTGCAGGGATGTACATAAAAAAAAGGGACAAGCATTTGCATGATGGTCACAACCAGCGAGCAGGCACTTACAAACAATGCTGCAAACGACACCACTGATCGTGACGAGATGGGAATTCTCCAACCTCGTTTGGCCGGTTTTGGCTCCTGTTGAGGTTCGACTGTTGCTTCCTCTTCCGGCTGTTCAGCAGGTTGCTGTTATGGCTTTACTCAGAACGCAACCGTTTCGCCCGAATTCACATCCTGAAACCCTGTTGAAATGACCCAATCGCCTTTTTTCAGGCCGTTTAGTATTTCTACCTGACCGTTATAGTTCTGGCCTTGTTTGACCAATACTTTTTTGGCTGTCGCTTGCTTGTCGCTCGTTTTTTCTGCGACCATCACAAACTCGCCATCTTCCGCAGCCTGGATGAGGTTAACCGGAATCACGACGGTGTTCGGATTTTGGTAGTCCACAATTTTCATCACCGCTACCTGATTGGCGCTGTAATTACCCGTTGGCAGGGCGCATTCTACGGCGAAAGTGCGCGTCATCGGGTTGATACTTTTGCTGACGTATGTGATGCGCGTCGTGATTTCCTTGTTCAAATCCGGGAAAAACACCTGTACCTGATCACCTTTGCGCACTTTGGCTGCATATGCCTCAGTCACTTCGCCTTTGATTTTCAGGTTGCTCAGGTTGAGGATATTGCAAAGCGGCATTCCGGGCGCAATGGCCTGACCAGATTTCAGCATAACCATATCTACGGTGCCGTTTTGCGGGGCATAAATTTTGGTCATGTTTAATTGCTCCTTCAGGGTGGAAATACTGCGCTCCAATGATTCCTTGCCGTTTTTAGCCTGAATATACTGAATTTCAGTGCCGATCTTTTGATCCCAAAGCGATTTCTGGCGATTATAAACATCTTCTGCCACGCGGAGTTGGCCTTCAAGTTCGGCCAGCGAACTCTTCATCACAGCATCATCTACTTCAGCCAGCAGTTGGCCCTTGCGGACATTGTCGCCATTGTTTACCAAAACACGCTTGAGCGCGCCAGGCATTTTGGCGGTAGCCATGACGCTTTCGTTGGCATCAACCTTGCCCTGAAGGTCAATGTAGTGGCGAAAAGTTGTCGTACTGATTTCAGACAACCCCACCGTTTTCACCTTTCTTTCGGTCGGTTTTCCGGCGCCTGCCTGCTTTTCAAGTTCTGCGATCTTGGCTTCCAGGTCTGCCTTTTGGCCTTTGAGCGCCGCCAGTTCGGCAGCCGGATCCTTGGCGCCGCCACCGCAAGCGGTCAGCAAGCCCAGGCTGACAGCCAGTAAAAACAGGGCTGTATTCAGGAGGAGGTTACTATTTTTCATTTTGAAAATCAATTATTTATGTAAAAAAAGGGAGTACAGTGACCTTGTCAGTCACCTGTGAATTATTGACCCAGGGCCTTCAAGATGCTTTTACGCGCTGTGAGCAGATCATATTGAGCAGTCATCAGCGCTTGTTGTGCAGCGTACAGGCCTTGTTCGGCTTGCGTGATTTCAAAGCTGCTGCCGACGCCTGCCTTATACTTGGTCTGTGTCGTGTTGTAAATGCGTTGAGCCAGGTCGAGGTTTTTCTGCTGGTTGCTGACGCGCTCGGTTGCATTGGCATACTGCTTGCGCGCTGATTCCAGTTCCAGTTGAATGGCATTTTCAAGCATCTGCTTTTGCGCGTCAATGGTTTGGACTTGCAACACTGCGCGTTCGCGCTTGGCTTTCGAGCCGCCGCCATCATAGATCGGTACGCTGACCGATACACCGGCAACCGCTGAGGGGATGAAAAACCAGTTGTCGAAAGTTTCGGAATCTTTGCTGCCGAATCCGCCTTGCAAACCGCCTTGCCATTGTGCAAAGATGGCCACTGTGGGCATCCATGGCTTGCGATACAGATCTACCTGCAAGGCGGCGAGGTCGCGACCTTTGAGCAATTGCTGATATTCAGGGCGATTCATCAGGTTAACCGGACTGGTCAGGTCAGCGCCTGCATTTTCGGCCAGTAATTTATTGAGGTCATCTGACAGGGTTATCTCATCGCTGACGGGCATACCCATGCTGAATTTCAGGGCATTGACCACGATTTCACGCTGACGGGCGAGGTTGCCGCGCTCGCTGCGCAACTGAGCCAGTGACAAATCCAGGCGATCCACATCGAGTTGCTCAACAAATCCCGCTTTGTTAACGGCACGGGTTTCGGACAGCAGTTTGTCGAGGTTGCCGATGTTTTTATCCAGAACGGAAAGATTTTCAGACAGCAACAAGGCTGGCAAATAAGCATCTATGACCTGATTGCGCGCTGTCAGACGAGCGGCAGCCAGTTGCTGTTCGACGTATTGGCGATAGTAACGCGCCGCTTTAAGTGCCAGCAGATAGGAGTTATTGAAAATGAGCTGATTGGCCGAAATAGTGCCCGCAGCGCTGTGTACCGAATTGAAAAACACTTTTGAATCCGGGTCGGAAGCGAAAATGCTGCCGAAAACATTGTTCAACTCACTAATCTGTGTAGTCGTAAAACTGGGCAAAGCCGGTGTTAAATCAATCGGCCCGCTAGCGCCAAATCCGAGCGCGCTGCTGGGCAAACCGCCACGTTGAATGAAATAGTTGTACGACAGCCCTGCTGATAATTGAGGCAGACCCGTTGCTTTACTTTCCTTCACGCGCCAGTCAGCATCTGTTACCTGTAATTGGGCGACTTTGACATTGGGGTGGTTTTCAATGGCATATTGAATGCAATCATTCAGGCTCATGGCTCGCTGAGCGCTGAGCGAATAAGTCAACCAAACCAAAATCAGGCTTAGCCAAATGGAATTTTGTTTAATTCTGTTGTGCATGTTGTGCAAATTTTGCTCTAATCAGTTTCAAGCCTTTTTCCGACGCTACGGCGTACAGGTAATGCTGGATGTACTGCTGGAAAATGAACTCTCTTTTATAGGTTTGTTGAGGAAAAATAATTTCGTCGAACATTAAAAAAGTCGTGGCAATGTGAAGGCGCGTGATGATATCCACATCAAAATCCCGACGATACAACCCTTCGGTAATGCCTCTTTCAAGATTGGCCTTCACAACACCATATAGAAAACCTTTCATATAGCCCTCTACCATTTCCCAGGCCGACCGGTGATACTTCTGCAAATCGTACACGATATTGGTTCTCATGTGCGACATCTGTTGAGCATTTGACTCCATCACTAAAAACATCTCCTCAATCGCATTCTCGGCATTCTGTAAAATTGTTCCGCAAACTTCTCTTTCGCTCTGCAAATGAAGTTCAAGTACCTTGTGCACCAAATCGTCCTTGTTTTCGACAAAAGCGTACAACGTCTTCTTGGAAATACCCAGTTCCCGAGCCACATCATCCATAGTGAGGCTCTTGATGCCGTAACGAAAGAATAATTCTTCCGCCCGCTTCAACCATTTTTCCTGCTGTTCTGAAAACATGACGCAAAGGTAACATTGGAAACATTTTTTCAAAAAAATGTTTCCAATGTAAATGCTCGTTTTCGACAAAAATTTGGTTTCGGTCTTTCAACGAGTTTTCTGGGCAGATAAAATTTGGTAAAAAATGAAAAAAGATCAACCCGGCTATTATGACCTTGTCTATGCTGTCGTGCGTCAGGTACCGCGCGGGCGCGTAACCACGTACGGCGCTGTGGCCGATTTTATAGCATTAGGCGCTTCGAGAATGGTGGGTTGGGCCTTAAATCAATGTCATGGCATGCACGACGTACCGGCGCACAGGGTCGTGAACCGAAAAGGCGAACTGAGCGGCCGGCATCATTTCGGTACGCCAACGCTCATGCAGGAATTACTGGAAAATGAAGGCGTTAAAGTTGAAAACGACCGGGTCGTTGACTTTGAACACCTGTACTGGCACCCGCGCGAACTGGGCGACAACTGGGAGGCTTTTGAGGGTTGAAAGTTGTTGAAAGTTGAAATGGTTGAAGTTGTTGAAAGTTGAAATGGTTGAATGTTTGAAACATTCAACACCTCAAGTCCAAACCCCGTCAGGGGTTTCCTATTTATAAACAACGAAGAAAGATTGAAAAACCCCGTCAGGGGTTCCCTGTTTATAGCAAGATAAACGGCAAAATCGATCAAAAACCCCGTCAGGGGTTCCCTGTTTATAGCAAAATAAACGGTAAAATCGATCAAAAACCCCGTCAGGGGTTCCCTGTTTATAGCAAAATAAACGGCAAAATCGATCAAAAACCCCGTCAGGGGTTCCCTGTTTATAGCAAGATAAACGGTAAAATCGATCAAAAAACCCCGTCAGGGGTTCCCTGTTTATAGAAAATAAACGGCAAAATCGATTAAAAAACCCCGTCAGGGGTTCCCTGTTTATAGCAAGATAAACGGTAAAATCGATCAAAAAACCCCGTCAGGGGTTCCCTGTTTATAGCAAGATAAACGGCAAAATCGATTAAAAAACCCCGTCAGGGGTTCCCTGTTTATAGAAAATAAACGACAAAATCGATCAAAAACCCCGTCAGGGGTTTCCTGTTTATAAACAACGTGGTAAGGTTGCCTCCTGTTAATGGTTCCCTGTTTATAAACAAAAAAATGGGTGTTTCACTGGTTCAACCCGTGAAACACCCACTTAACACTTACCGTTAACCACTAATCACTAACTCGCGCCGTGGCAATTCTTATATTTCTTGCCGCTGCCGCATGGGCAAAGTTCATTTCGTCCGACGATATTTTTATCGCGTACGATGGGCTGAACCTTTTGAACGGGCGCCTGGCCGGCGCTGGCGGCTGCGCGTTGTGCCTGTTGTTGTGCTGCGGTGCCTTGCTGGCCGCCGCCGCTCGCTTTCAGGCGGGTGGCCTGGGCCTGACGCATTTTATTCTGGCGTTCCTGCTCGGCTCTGGCCTGCTGCATTTCCTCTTCTGAAGGCACATCAAGCGTTCCTTTCAGGAGGAATGACGTCACATTTGAGTTGATGTGGCCGATCAGGGTTTCAAAGAGGTTATAAGCCTCCATTTTATAAATCACCAGCGGGTCTTTCTGCTCGAAGGATGCGCCCTGAACGGAATCTTTCAAGTCGTCAACGTTGCGCAGGTGTTCTTTCCAGGCGTCGTCAATCAGGGCCAGTGTCGCCACTTTTTCCACGTCGCGCATCACTGATTTGCCATCGGTTTTAATGGCATTTTCCATGTCAGCGCTAACCTGAAGGTTAAGTACGCCGTCGGTGAAAGGCACGATAATGCGTTTATAACGGTGGCCTTCTCTGGCATGAACGTCCTTGATCGTCGGCAACAGGCGGTCGCCCACTTGCTGAGATTTGTGTTCGTATGTGTCGAAAACCTGCTGTTGGAAGGTGGCCAGTACGCTGTTGACAGGAGCCGTTTTGAAATAGTTTTCGTCCATTTCGGGGTCAACGCCGATCAGGCGAAGCGCATCAAAACGGAAGGCTTCAAAATCAGCGCCTTGCTGGCGGTGTACATGAACGATCTCGTTGGAAATAGACAGGAACGCATTGTTGATGTCCACCGCCAGGCGTTCGCCAAAAAGTGCATTGCGGCGCTTTTTATAGATCGCTTCACGCTGAATATTCATCACGTCGTCGTATTCAAGCAGGCGCTTACGAACGCCAAAGTGATTTTCCTCTACTTTTTTCTGTGCGCGTTCGATACTGTTAGTCATCAGCGAGTGCTGAATGACATCACCTTCCTTGTGACCGGCACGGTCCATCCATCCGGCTACACGATCACTCTGGAACAGGCGCATGAGCGAGTCTTCGAGTGAAACGTAGAACTGTGATGAACCCGGATCACCCTGACGACCGGCACGACCGCGCAACTGGCGGTCAACGCGTCGGCTTTCGTGGCGCTCTGTACCAATGATGGCCAGACCACCGGCATCTTTTACGCCGGGGCCGAGTTTGATGTCCGTACCACGACCAGCCATGTTGGTGGCGATGGTCACTTTGCCTGCCTGACCGGCTTCAGCCACAATTTCGGCTTCGCGCTGGTGCTGTTTGGCGTTCAGTACATTGTGGTCAATGCCGTTTGATTTCAGCATGCGGCTCAGCAATTCCGAAATTTCGACGGAGGTCGTACCAACCAGTACGGGCCTGCCTGCATTGCGGAGTTCGGTGATGTCGTCAATGACTGCCTTGTATTTTTCGCGGGCGGTTTTGTAAATTTTGTCGTCGTGGTCTTTTCTGGAAATGTTCCTGTTGGTTGGGATAACCACCACGTCGAGTTTGTAGATGTCCCACAATTCTTTGGCTTCCGTTTCGGCTGTACCCGTCATACCTGCCAGTTTGTGGTACATACGGAAGTAATTCTGAAGCGTAACGGTCGCGTAGGTTTGCGTGATTTCACCCACTTTCACCTGTTCCTTCGCTTCGATGGCCTGGTGCAGACCGTCAGAATAACGGCGGCCTTCCATGATACGGCCTGTTTGCTCGTCCACGATTTTAACATCGCCTTCCAGCACGACATACTCGTTGTCTTTTTCAAACAGCGCGTAGGCTTTCAACAGTTGGTGTACGGCGTGAATACGGCGGCTTTTTACGCCATAATCCTGCGACAGGTGTTCTTTGGCCGAGACTTTTTCTTCGTGATTAAGTTCGTGGTTCTGGTCAATTTTCACCAATTCAGAACCCAGATCGGGTAATACGAAGAAATCGGGTTCATTGTTGAATTTGGCCAAAAAGTCAATGC
>JADZBJ010000285.1 GCA_020852155.1 Saprospiraceae bacterium
CGGGTCAAAACGCCCCAGCAGGTAGTTGAGCGAATCGGGGTTGGGTGCTGAGGGCGCGGGAGCAACCGTTGCTTTTGCCTGAATTTCAGGCGTTTGGTCGTTGCAGGCCATTGTAAGGAACAGAAAAATGGCCGTTGAAAAAACGTGCATAGGCATAGTAATGCAAAGAACCGCAGATTCAGTGAAACAGAAATGGTTTTCATGTTTTTTTAATGAATGCTTCCATCGCCCGCTTATGCCGGAATCTGCCTAATTTGCCGCCGAAACCATATTCCCGAACACACTCAAAATCCTGATATAACGCACCTGACATGACTGCCGATAACTTTTACTGGTATGCCAGCGTATTGATTTTTATTCCCTGGTTTATGCTGATTTTTTTGCCCAACGGCCAATACACCAATCGGGTAGCCATTGGCGCAGCCGTCATTATGGTGGCAGCGGCGACTTATTTTATCATTTCCTATCTGGGCGGCGATGGCGAAGGCGGCAGTTTTGATTCGCTAGAAGGCTTTAAAAACCTGTTCCGAAGCAAGGAAATGTTGCTGTCCGGCTGGCTCAATTATCTGTCATTTTGCCTGTTAGTCGGTGTTTGGCTTTCCGATGATGCGCACAAACAAGGCATTCCACACATTATTGTCGCGCCTTGCCTGGCCTTGACCCTGTTACTGGGGCCAACCGGCATGTTGATTTACCTGCTTGTGCGTTTTATCAAAACCAGAAAATGGGAAATTGAACCCGAGAAAACCCGAAAACGATAGGCAGTTTCACCCCGTGTACTCTACGTTTGCTCCGTGTACTCTACGTTTGCTCCGTGTACTCTGTGTTTCACTCGGTGTACTCTGTGTTTTACCCCGTGTACGCTACGTTTTAACGAATGACTTTTTTTAATAGAACATTCACTTTCACCATACTCCTGACAGCCCTGCTCGGCATCAGCGGCGGCCCACGGCCCTCGTATGAACCTGAGCGCGGAAATGGCGGCTGCAACGGCCCGTCGCAGTTCTACGGGTACACCTTTCTGTTGCCCGAAATTATCAACTCCAACGCCGCTTATGCACCCTATTTCCTGCGTTGGGACGATTATTATCAGCGCTACTACTTCAATCGGGACATTCAAAAAGAGGAAAATATCGCCGAATGGAAAGGCCGGTTTTGTGACATCGCCACCGAGGAAGACATCGAATACCTGGTGTATAAATCAGACCTTAGCGAACTCTCCCGGCTATACTCGGCAGCAACCGACAAAACCCGAAAAACAACCCTGCCGCCCCGTTTAGCAGGTAACTCCTTTGCTGAAGTTTTAATGGAAAACGGCTGCTCCGAAGCCATTTCCTACCTCATGTTTGCCAAAAAATGCGAACCATACGTGCTGGCTCCCGGCGACGGATGGCGCGAAAGCGACCGCGATACTGCTTCGATGTACGCATTGGTGCGCGAAGGTCTGGGGCGTTTTAAAAACACCGAATCGCATTTTGTCCGGCTGCGATATGCCTATCAGATCGTTCGCATGGCGCATTACCTGCGCGACTGGCAATACACCGTTGATTTGTACAATTACCTGATGCCCAAAGTCGAGCGCAAACGGAAAAGCATCATTTTTTACTGGACGCTCGGACACCTCGCCGGCGCTTTGCTGCAACTTGGGCATTACCCCGAAGCCGCCCATCGCTACTCCGTCATTTTCAGAAATTGCGCATCCAAGCGCGAATCAGCCCACCGGAGCTGGCTGATTAGAAATGACGACGACTGGAAAAAAGCGCTGAAACTCTGCGAAAGCGACGCCGAAAAAAGCACCCTGCACCTGTTGCGCGCCGGCGAAAGTCATACTTACGCCGTGCCGGACATGGAAACCATCTACAACCTCGAACCCGCCAACCCGCAATTAGAACTGCTGCTGGTCAGCGACGTACAGGAACTGGAAAAAATTTACCTGCGCACCTGGGTCACCGACAAAAAGAAAGGAAAGGCTGATGGCAGTATCAAAAGGGAAGCAGCAGCACAGCACTTGCTCGATCTGCAAAAATTCGTGCGCCGTGTCATGCGGGAAAAATCAGCCAGCAATCCAAACCTTTGGCGCGGTATGCTGGGCTACCTCGAATTGCTCTCCGGCGACCGCTACGCCGCATCCAAGACGTGGGACAGGCTGCTCATTGACCTGAAAAAAAACGACGGCGAAGCACTGGCTGCCAACAATGTCATGCGCAAACAAATCGAGACATGGCGCATACTCGCCGACATCCTGAACCTCGATACCGACGCCGAAAAAGCCGATGAAATGGCCTTTGAAATTCGCAGGAAAAACGGCTTTGCTGACAACCCGAACTTCGAACCGTTTTTGCAGGAATGGCTATCAGCCGCCTATGCCACGCAAAATCGCCCTGGCAGGGCTATCATTGCGGCTTATCCGCCCTCGGCACTGGGCCTGAATCCCGACATGAAAGCCCTGGATGACATACTGGCGCTGGCCAGCCAGAACGATCCGGTTTTGCTGGAATACGCCATGCAAATGGACACCAACCCCGACCGGATCAAAGCCTATTTTCTGGAACTGAAAGGTATGATGATGCTTGCCAACGGCGAGCCTGAAGCAGCCGTAGCCGTCATGCGAACCATCAGCCCGACCGAACAGGCGCGAATGCCCAAATTCACGCCTTTCCGCGAGGTTTTTGACGATAAAGTCCACCGCAGCGGCCAGGATTCGCTGATGCTGAACAGGCTTGAAATTGCGCGCAAAATCATTGACTATGAACTGAAAGCCAAAGGCGCAGCGGCCCTCAATTCACCCGCAGCAGCGTGGTATAATTACCTGATCGGCATGGCCTATTTCAACATGTCGTACTTCGGTCAGGAATGGCGGGCGTTGGATAATTTCCGTAGCGGTTACAACCAGTTGAGGTTAGCCAGCGGGCCGGTTTTCCCGCTGCGAAATTCGCCGTTGGGCAATCGGGAAAACACCGACGTCAGCCGGGCGCTTGAATTTTTCGAAAAAGCGCGCAAACAAGCCGTCAACAACGAACTGGCTGCGCGTGCCACATACATGGCCGCCCGTTGCCAGCAAAAAATGTACTATTGTTCACCCGATTGCCGATACCGATATGGCAGCGAATTGATACCGGTGATCCCGGCTGACTATTCAACGAATTACGAGCGCCTGATACGCCTTTATTCCAAAACGGATTTTTATGCCGAACGCATCAAGTCGTGCAAATGGCTCGAAGCATACGCACGATAAAGCATAATGAAGATGATGTTTCGATTTCTTGTCTCACTGTTTGCTCTTGCGCTTACCTGGCCATATACCAGCCTGAATGCGCAAAACATGCACCGTTTCATGCTCAAAGGGCAGGAAGCATACGACGGCCGCAAATACAATGAAGCCGAAAAATATTTCAATCAGGCCGATGAAATAGGCGCAAATCCGGAAGGCACCTACAACAGGGGAAACGCGCAGGCGCAATTGGGCAAATGGGAAGAAGCCGCCCAGCGTTTCGCACATGCCTCGCAAACATTGTCGGAGCCAATGGCCAAAGCCGATGCGCTGCACAACCTTGGCAACGCACTTTTGCACCTCGACAAACCCGACGGCGCTGTAAAAGCCTACGAAAACAGTCTTAGACTTCGTCCGGGCGACCCGGAAACCAAGCGAAACCTTCAAACAGCCAAGAAAAGGATCATTCAGAAAAAGCAGGAGGAGCAGCAAAAACAAAACCAGCAGCAGCAACAACAACAAAACCAACAGAATCAACAACAGCCATCCGACAACAACCAACAACAACAGAACCAGCAGCAAAATCAACAGCAGCAGCAAACGCCTTCAAACGGCCAACCTGAGCAACAAAAACAGCAGCAACAAAGGAAAGCCAGCGAGGAAGAAGCCCGGCGTTTGCTGGAAACCAGTATCAATCCCGAAGACCAAAAAAACGCGCGCAAAGACCGCGCTGCACAGCAACGTCCTGCTAAAAACAATACTAAAAAAGACTGGTAAATCAATGAAAAAATGGCACACATCCCGAACCTGGCAAAAATGGGTCGGCGCTGTCGGCGGCGCAGGTTTTTTACCCATTGCTCCCGGCACCTGGGGCGCTGGCGTCGGAGCAGTCATGTTATTGCCCTTTTGGGGGAATGAAGGATCTTCTTTATTACCCTTCATAATACCAGCCATCGCCGTCGCGACGCTGATTGGCGTAAAAGCCGCTCATGATCTCCAGCCGGACTGGGGCGATGACCCCAAGCCTTTTGTGCTGGATGAAGTAGCCGGCATGTGGGTCTCTATGCTGGGCCTGGCCGTCAATTGGCAAAACCTGTTGGCAGCATTTTTTCTGTTTAGAATTTTCGACATTTTAAAACCCCTGGGTATCCGCCGCCTTGAAGACGCGCCCAATGGCTGGGGCGTCATGCTGGATGACCTGGCCGCCGGGCTGGCTACCAACCTCTGCATTTGGGGATGGTATTTTTTAATGGGGATGGGTTAAAAGGTGGAGGGCGGAAGGCGGAGGGTAAATTTACCACCCTTTACCCTCCGCCTTCCGCCCTCTACCCTTTTAATCCTATTATCGAATCAGCGTCGTATTTCCTTTTAAAATTTCCTTTACACCATCCTGGTATTGCACTTCCAGCAGCCAGATGTACACACCCGGATCGCAATCCTTGCCCCGGAATGTCCCATCCCAGCCAGTGTTGACATCATTTAACTGGAAATTATTGGCCTCGAACATCAACTCGCCCCAACGGTCAAATACCTGAAAACTCAGGGCCATAGCCGATGACTGTCCGTGCACAAGCAAGCGGTCGTTGTTAATATCGCCATTTGGCGAAAATCCGGTCGGTACATGCACCCTGCGCGGCTTGTCCACAATAAGGCGAATAGCGTCTTCGGCCACGCAACCCAGTGAATCCGTAACAACCACATTAAACAGGCGCGTAAAGTCAAGCCCTTCCACCGTGGGATTGAAACAATCGCCACAGCTGAGCCACTTCAGGTCGTCGGAACTCCAGCGGAAAGACAATGGCTCCAGCGCGTTGGCGCTGACCTGCGCTTCCAGCATGGTGTCCTGACCCAGGTCAATGGTAATATCCGGGCCGAGATCAACGGTAAACGGTTCGGGGGCTTCGAGCAAAACTGTATCCAGGATAAGTTCACAACCGCGTTGATCCACGATGCGCGGCACATAAGTCCCGGCTTTTAATCCAATTTGCACCGTCGAGCCATTCAGGTTGCTGTTGTTTAAACCATAGCGATAAGGCGGCGTACCGCCTTCTACCTGCATGGTAATACGTCCGTCGCGGTCGCCGCTGCAACGAATGGGCGTAATTTCTGCCTGACCACTCATCGGCGCTTCCGGCTGGCGAACAACGATAGTATCCGAGCGATAACAGCCGTTGGCGTCTGTAACCGTTACGCCGATTGTTCCGGCGGCCAGTTGATCAATTTCAGGCGTTTGCCGGCCATTCCACCAGATATATTGATAGGGTGAAACGCCGCCACTGACGTTTGCCTTCGCTTTTCCACTGTTTTCACCGTAGCAATTCACTTCTGTTTGCGACAATGTATTTTGCAGTTTTTCAGGCTGCTGAATGAGTACCGTTTTCACCGCCGTACAACCGGCATCATCCGTAACCGTCACCTTGAAATTTCCGGCCGGAAGGCCGGTAGCAATCGAATCGGTCTGAACATCAGGGCCGGGACTCCAAAACCAGCTATACGGCGGCGTACCACCCGAGGCTTGTATCGCCGCACGGCCCGTACTGTCGCCATAGCATTTGACAGGCTCGATACCGAAAGTCTCGGCCGACAAGGCAAAACGATTGCCCACAGTGACCGTTTGTGTGGATGAACAGCCCAGACTGACATCAGTTACCGTTACTTCGTAGCTCTGGCTGGCATTCAGCCCGGTGGCGACCAACGCGGTTTGTGATGGCGTGGTGTTCCAGGTGTAGGAAAACTGCCCCAAATCCTGCGAGACAGCGCCGTAAAAAACGGCTGAAACGGTGGCCGTTCCATCAGCGCCGTCATGGCATTTCGGCGGCGTACTTTCGGCAAAGGAAAACATAACCTGACGCTGGTCAATAAAGGTAAAACCAACGGTGGTGCATTCGTTGGCATCTGTGACCGTGATATTGTAGAATGTTGTTGCCAGGGCCGTTGCCGTCGCTTCTGTTTGGCCATTGCTCCATAAATATTGATAAGGCGCTGTGCCGCCAGTGGGCGTGGCAACAGCCACACCATCGGAGTTACCAAAACAGATCGTATCGGAAACTTCGGGTAATGGCACACGCAGGGGCGCAGCCGGCTGACTAACCGTTACTTCAACCGACGATGTGCAAGCATTGGCATCCGTCACTGTCGTTGTATAGGTACCGGCATAAAGTTGTCCGATTTCATCGCCTGTTCCAGTGTAACCATTCGGGCCAGACCAAATGAAATTGAAATTGCCCGTCCCGCCAGTGGTGCTGACCGTGATACTGCCTGTATTGCCGTCATAGCATTTTACGGGATTTTCGTCAGGCCACAGGACGATCACTGCGGGTTCGATAATGGTTTCTGTGCGGGTTTGCGTACACAAATTCGCGTCTGTAACCGTCACGGTGTAAGTACCCGCAAGTTGTCCCGTCAGGTTGGCCGTTGTTGCACCTGTATTCCACTGATATTGATAAGGCAATACACCTCCGTTAATTTGCATGGAAATTGCGCCATTATTCCCTCCGTTACAACTCACAGATTGAGGAATGGCATTCAACTGCAATGCAGGGGGCTGGGAAATATTGGCCGTTCGTACCAGCGTACAGCCGTTCGCATCAAAAACGGTCACTTGATATGTTCCCGTAGGCAAGTTAACGGCAACCTGGGTAGTCTGGCCTGCCGGATCATTCCATTTAAAATCATAAGGGCCAACACCGCCGGCCACACTGACAATTGCCGAGCCGGTTGATCCGCCATTACAAGCCGCCGCAGAAGGCGTAACGCTGGCCACCAGTTCCTGCGGTTGGGTAATTGCTGCCGAATTCACACTCGAACAGCCATATTTATCCGAAACCGTGACAGAGTAAGTACCTGCTGCGATATCGGTCAGATCGGCGGTGGTTGCGCCATTATTCCAAAGATAAGTATAAGGCAATGTTCCACCCGTGATTTGGCTGATTATACTGCCTGTGGGCGTACCAAAACAGGTCAGGTCATTCGCTGTAACATCCGACAACAACGCTTCGGGTTCGGGCAACACCACATTGAGCGTCGTCGAGCAGCCGCTCACATTGCTGATAGACACCGTGTAGGTTCCGGCAGTCAGGTTATCAACCGTGGTGGTGGTTTGGCCTGTGCTCCAGAGGTAATTCACAGCGCTCGAACTGCCGCCCAGGCTCACCGCTAAGGAGCCATCGGTTTCGCCGAAACATGAGATTGAATCCGTTACAGAAGCCACAATGTCCAGCAAATCAAGTCCTACACGAACAGAATCCTGTGTTTTACAGCCATACGAATCGGTGGCTTCCACCACATAAACCTGCGACTGATTCGACATCACCTGCGTTACGGGGCAATCTGCGCAACTGACATTGGCGGCTGGGGTCCAGGCGTAATTGATTTCATACGAAGGCTCGAAAGTAATACTCCAGTCGAGCAGCGTACCGTTCACGCCGTTTCCGTCATCTTTGACTAATAGTTTCCATTGGCC
>JADZBJ010000286.1 GCA_020852155.1 Saprospiraceae bacterium
CCTCGACAGTTTGTATGCCGACTGTGAAACGATTACCGGCGTACTGGCACAATACGACTGCGGAGAGGTGTTTTTTGCCGACGACGATGCCACCAAAACCACCCTCTGGAAATTGCGCCGCAACGTGGCCCATGCGGTCAAGAAAAATTCCATTTACAAGGAAGAAGACACGGTCGTGCCACGCGCCGAACTGCCAGAATTACTCAAAACAGTCAAAGAAGTGGGTGCTCGATACGGTTTTGAATCTGTTTGCTACGGCCATGCCGGCGATGGCAACCTGCACGTGAATATCCTGCGCGGAAACCTGAGTGAACACGACTGGGATATTTCGGTTACCAAAGGTATTCGCGAGATTTTTGAGTTTGTGAAAAGCGTAGGCGGCACGATTTCGGGCGAACATGGTATCGGACTGGTGCAACAACAATACCTCGATATTGTCTTCTCCAACGCCGAAATGAATATTATGCGACAAATCAAGCAGGTTTTTGACCCTAAAGGCATCCTTAATCCAGGAAAATTGATTGATACGATTGATTCGATTAAATCCGATTGATCCGATTTTTTCACCACGAAGGCACTAAGGATCACGAAGAGACACTAAGAAAATCCGCGTTATCCGCGTTCCATTACTCTACGCGGGCAATCGGATTTAATCGAATCAATCGGACTTAATCGTACTAATTCTCATCATGATTAATATTACAGTAATAGACCGCGAAAAACAACCGCACGAAATCGAAGTTCCGACAGACATGGGTTTGTCGTTGATGGAAGTTTGTAAAGCCAGTGATTTACCCGTGGAAGGTACTTGTGGCGGCATGGCGCTTTGCGCATCCTGCCATGTTTATGTTCATAGCGATCATGAACTGCCCGAACCCACTGACGCAGAAATGGATATGCTGGATTCGGCCTTTTTCGTACAGGCCAACAGCCGTTTGGGCTGTCAACTGAAACTCACCGATGAAATGGACGGCTTGACGGTTGAACTGGCGAAGGTGTGAGTGGGTAAATTAGTGAATGAGTGAATTAGTGAATATATTCATTCATTTACTCACGCTCGCATTTTTCCAGCAACTGGCGCACTTCGTCGAGGCGATAGGCGCCGTACTGGTTTCCCCAACTATTGTTGATGTAGTTCAGGACATTCGTAATCTGGATGTCGCTTAGGTGCGGCATGCCTGGCATTTTCTCGGCGTACATTTTTCCATTGACCATAATTGTGTCCTGTAACCCATGCCGAATCATGCAGGGTAGCGTATTGCGATTGTTTTTAATATAATCAGCACCGACCAGCGTAGGCATTAATTCGCCAAGCCCTTGACCGTTGTCCATGTGGCAGTTGGCGCAGTTTTGTTGGTAAATACGCTCGCCGGTGGCGTGAGAATTTCGCTCGCATTGCCATGCAAAAAGGCAGCAAATAAGTCCTGCGAAGGGAATTAAAACGTGTCTTTGAATCATGTTTGCTGAGGAAAATCAAGTGTGGTCAACATTTGAGCGATATCCATCGGGCGGCCATGCTCGAAATCAATATTACGGATATCCGGCGACGCATTTACGTCGAGGCAATGTTGATAGGTTTTGTCATAGTATTTAAGGGCGATCATCGCGGCTGTGGCATAATCATCCTGTTCCAAGGCTTCGAGCGCCGCTTTCAGGTGTTGTCCACCCAGTTTTTTATCAATTTTCATGAAAGCCGCAATCAACTCCTGCTTGTCTGTACCCACATAATCATCCAGCAGGTTTTGAAGTCGGTCGGCGTCCGGAATTTGAATATTCACCAAGGGCGAGGCTTTCATCTGACGCCAGAAGGCATCGGGTATGAACACCCGGCCAATGCTGCGGCTTTCGTTTTCCAGCCATACACGTCTTGCCGGGTCAATCCCGCAGAAGGCCGTGTAAAGGTCGTTTTCAAACTGCTCTACTGTCGGTTGTGGCGCTTCGCCGATGGTGCCAAAAGCCGAGCCTTTGTGGTGTGCAATGGCTTCAAGATCAATAATTTGTTCACCAAGATCGTGCAAGGCACGAATCACTTTGGTTTTGCCGCTGCCCGTCTTGCCGCCCACGACGATGGCATTCATTCGGATGCGTTCAAAACCGTTCAAAACCTCTTGACGATAAGCCTTGTAACCGCCTGCCAGCGTCACGACATTCATGCCCGCTGAACGCAGGAGCCAGGCCATACTGCCGCTGCGTTGTCCGCCGCGCCAGCAGTGAACCGCCACATCGCGGCCATTGGCGAGTCGGCGGGCTGTTTTGACGAAACCCTCCATTTTAGGCCCCACAAAACGCAATCCCAGTGTAAAGGCTACATCTCGACCTTGTTGTTTGTAGGCCGTGCCCACTTTAGCGCGCTCTTCGTCGGTGAACAGCGGAAAACTTTCAGCGCCGGGGATATGTCCCTGCGCATATTCACCCGGTGAGCGAACATCCAGCACCACGCGTTCGTGGGCGATAGTCAGAAATTCGGACGGGGTGAGTGGTACGGGCTGCATGATTGAAAAACGGGGTGCAAAGATGCAAAAGGCAGGCGGAACTACACTGCCCAAATTGAAAAGATGATACCATCTATTTTAAAGCCAATTTACTACCGGTAAAATGTAACCTTCGCTATGACATAGTGGTCTGACACATTCAAACAGATCACTAAAATGACATTTTATACCAAAATTATCGCCATCGCAGGCTGTATATTACTACTCAGCCAAACTACTCATACACAAAATGCCAAAATCCGGGCCGTCGAAAACAACCTGACCGAAACAAGGGACTTGATTTTTGAAGACAGCCTGCTGCCGCGATTCAATATCGAAGACAGGATGGCCTTTTACAAGGTTCCGTCTGTTTCCATTGCTGTCATTAACCACGGCAAAATCGAATGGGCAAAAACATATGGTTATGCAGACATGTCAACCCGAAAACGGGTCAATACCTCGACGTTGTATCAGGTGGCTTCCATTTCCAAATCCATTAACGGGCTGGCGGTGATGAAATTGGTTCAGGAAAACAGGTTATCCCTTAGCCGCGACATCAGGACATACCTGAAAACCTGGACTTTCCCGGATAACGACTTCTCCCGAAACCAGCCAATTACCCTGAAAAATTTGCTGAGTCATACGGCCGGGTTGAGCGTTCGAGGGTTCAGGGGCTATCCGCCTGGCAGCGCCATCCCGACAGTCAATCAAATCCTGGATGGCCAGTCGCCAGCCAACAACGAGCCGGTAAAGCCTCTGTTCGCGCCAAACACACAATTTGAATATTCCGGCGGCGGCACGATGGTTATCAAAAAAATCCTGGACGATAATATATCCGTTGATTATGAGCAACTTATGCGCCAATTAGTGCTTCAACCGCTTAATATGAAGCACAGCACTTACACGCAGCCATCATCGTCTAAACATAAAAATTACGCGCTGGCGCACGATCAAAACAACCAACCTGTACCGGGCGGATTTTACATTTATCCCGAACTGGCCGCCGGAGGATTGTGGTCAACCGCTACGGATGTTGCAAAATTTATCATCGCAGTACAGCAGGCTGTTGCCGGAAAAAGCCACGCCTTGCTCCATAAAAAGTACGCCGAAGAAATGCTCACGCCCGTCATGGATAGTTACGCCCTGGGCTTTGGCGTAGTGGAAAAAGGCGGCGAAAAATATTTCTACCATGAAGGGGAATGTTATGGTTTTCGCTCCGTGTATTACGGCAGTTTTACAACGGGAAAAGGCGTGGTTATTTTGACCAATGCCTACCCTGATAATGCCAAAAAATTGACCACTGAAATCCTGAACGACGTTGCGACCGTCTATGACTGGAAAGACTTTTACAACCCTGTAAAAAAGAAATTAGTCGCCCTGAATGAGAGCCAGTTAATGCAATATGCAGGTGAGTACTTTAGCGAAAAACCTGAAATGAAAATCTCGATTATCAAAAACGGAGACTACCTCGAACTCACTGCCCGAAGGCCTGAAAGAATGTACCCGACCGGCGAAAACACGTTTTTTCTGGCTTCTTCACCCAATGATATTTGCCGGTTTTCCAGTACCGGAAATGATGGGCAATTCAACACATTTGAAGTGATTCAGGATGGGAAAACGATGATACAAGCGCGGAAAAAGGGGTAATTATCTCCCGAACACACGATTCGTCTTTGAACATATTCAAGCCTTGTGATTTGCATCACAGGGCTTTTTTTATACACAGAGATTCTGAACGAATCATGTCGTGTAAATTCTTAAAAATCAGGCATTTGAAGTCCGGCAATTTTCAAAACCATTTGAATGATCGCATAAAAAGTTATGATATATGAAAAAATCAATAAATTATACATTTGCAGACCTAAAACTTTAAAATTTATGCGACCAGTTTTCCTTTTTTTAGCATTTTTCCTTTGCTGGCTAAAAGGCACAGCACAAAATAATGTACGTGCCTGGTATGCCAATGGACAGGTATTTGTTGTCTGGAAAATCGGCATTCCGATTCAAGACTCCTACGCTGTTTATGCCAGTCCGACAGCATTTACCAACACATCCAATGCCGTATTAATCGGAAGGCCGTTGGCGTTCGAATACCTTGGCCTGGGTTTAAAGGATAATCTCCAGGACACGACTGCTACTTATACCATCCCGAACGGGCAAGACGGCTTGTATCAATTGGCGCTTAATGAAGGCTTGTTTGTGTTTACGCCGCATCAGTCCGGGTCGCTTTATTTTGCTGTGACCAAATGGGGTTCAAATAGTGTGGTTGCAGGACAAAACATTACCAGTACTGCTATTCCGTTTACTTACAACCCTGCTGGAGATCCGGTTGAATGTCACCTTCAACGTACATTTCCATCACCATTCGCGTCAGGCTATACCTGTTTTGCCTATATGTTATGGGCTGACGGCAGGCAAAACCACTGGGAAGGTCGTCCGGATTTTCCGATTATGGCCAATGCCGCTAAAAACGGTATGCCAGGCCTGTTTCTGGTCAGCGCGCCTTCTACATTGGATACGACGCAGGCCTACCCACTCTCTGTCTGGTTGCATGGCGGAGGCGGTAATGCACGCCAGTCGTTGGCAGGATCCCGAAAAGCAATAAACATCTCACCCGAAGAAGGCATCCTGGTGGCTCAGGATGACAAAATGTACGGTCAACGCGGCGATTCACCGCCACATCCAGATCAACCGACATGGCATTTTGGCTGGGCGAAAAATTATAATCCCTTTGATTCTAATCCTGTTGCCGCTGCCAATGATACGGTCATTAATTATACCCAGCGCCGTTACCTGTGGATTGACCAATGGCTTATCAGGCATTTCAATATTGATCCAAATCGAATCAATATTCACGGACACAGCATGGGGTCGGCAGGTTCAATCGCAATGGTGAAATGCCATCCGCAACACTATGGCTCAGCCACCATTTTTAATACCGGCTGCGCAGGCCCTGAATCAACTTCTTCGACAACGGCCATATTTGGTCAATTAGCCCAAAACTTGCCGACCAACCTGAAAAACCGAAACAATATGCCAGTACGGTTTTATGACCTTTGGAATCTTTACACCAATTGCGCTGCTGAGAGAGATTTTCCACTGATTAAACACTGGCATGGCAAAAATGATACAAATGGTGTGATGCACTGGGGACCGATAGTGGTAGAAAATTATCGCATTTGTGATTCAATCGGAACGGGTATTCAGAATCACTGGAGCGAACGCACGCATAATGTTGACGATGCGCCGGATTACAATGACCACTGGATTATGGGCAATTCACAGACGCAACAAACAGCCAGCGACAATGTGGCATTCGCCGAAGAAAGATACCGGAGCGATTCATCTTTTCCGGCTTTTTTCAATCATCGGCTGGATGCCCGGAACAACGATCCCGGCACGGGCGTCAATGGCACCAACAATGGCGACGGCGACAACTGGGGAACCTGGGGCGGCTATCATCGCTGGCAAATCGTAGGTGAAACGCAACACGCCTGGCAAGCAGCAGCATGGCTGGAAAGCAATGCAATTTTTGATAACGATAACGCGCCGACTGACAACCTACTTGCTGATCTTGCTATTCGTCGCCCTCAATCCTTCAAACCATCTACCGGACAGACCGTGTATTGGTCTGTCAAAGAAGCAGGCTCAGGCGCTCTTTTGCAAAGTGGTACGACCACGGTGCTGGCCGGCAATCTGGTGGCGATTCCGCAAATAAGCGTGTATAAGGAAAATATTCGCAAAGTAATCATCACCGTAACTGACGGCTCTACTGCGGTGAATGAAAGCGATGTCCCAAGCACGCAAATTGCCATAACGCCCAACCCGACATCCGGTTTGATCTATACGCAAGCCGACTGGAAAACAGTTCGTATTCTGGATGCCGGGGGCAGGGAAATACGCCAGTGGAATGTCAATGCAGGTTCGACAACACTGGATGTGTCCTTCCTGCCTTCGGGATTGTTTATGCTGGATATTCAGACAGTTAAGGGGGAAAGAAAGACTGGAAAACTGGTTCGATGGTAAGATAAATCATTAGAAAAAGGGAGATAAATAAACCCCAAAAAATGAATTTGACCAACGAATTTATTAGCGAGCAGGTTACGTTTGCGGCTGATTTACCTCAGAATCATAAAGTATTATGTAATTCAATATTTTCCCGCCAATGCTCCGCCACATCTTTATCCTGCTTTTCCTCCTGCCTCACCTCATTTCAGCACAGTCAAACCCCTACCCTGCCAGTTTTGAACCCAGGGGGTTTGGCGGAGGCGGTTATACATACAGCCCGGCGATTAGTCCGCACAACAGCGACCACCTGTTTTTGGTGTGCGACATGGGCGGGGTCTATCGCTCCACCGATCAGGGCTATACTTGGCGCATGATTCCGAACGACCAATTAACCAGCACTGTAAAAGGAAAAATCCAGTTCACCTCCGACCCGAATCTTCTCTTTGCCGTAGGGCGTACCCGCAACCTCCAAAGCGATCCGTGGTACAAAGGCGGATTGGTGCGCAGTCAGGACGGCGGGGCGACGTGGGCGGCCATGCCTGACCCAACATCTTCAGGGGTACATCGCCTTGAGGTTGACCCTGGCAGCACACAGCGCATGTTGCTGAATGAATACAATCAACTCTTTTTCACGAACGATGGCGGCGCTTCATGGAACGTCGTTTGGCATCCCGCCAGCGACCAAATGTGGCTGGGCGGCGTGTTCTGGTCAGGCGATACCATCCTGGTGGGTACTCACGACGGATTATTAGCATCGTATGACGGGGGCAATAATTTCAACCTCGAAAATCACGCGGGATTGCCTGCGGGTTCGGGCATTTACCACCTGAGTGGCGGTCGTTCAGGCGATTATATCAGGTTGTTTATCGTTACAGCGCCCATTGACCAACTTTATGCCTGGATCGAACCCCGAAACCTGAAAGGACAACTCACCGGCGCATTTCGGATGGATTACACTACCGATGCCGACTGGGTAAACACCAGAAGCAATATTCCGGATAATTTCGAAATCGCCTGGGTTGATCTGTCCATCCGAAACACAGACATCATTTGGGCAGAGGGCAACGAACCCGACGATTTCCCTCATACCTGGCGCTCAACCAATGGCGGACTGACATGGCAGGATACTTACCTCACGTCAGGCAACGAAAACATCAGCACAGGATGGGCCGGCAGCGAAGGCCCGTTCTGGACACAATTTAACGGCGCGGCCTGGGGCATTGAAGTGGCTGACCAAAACCCCGACATGATGCTGCGCGCCAGCGGTTACGGTGAAATCACCACCGACGGCGGCCAGTTCTGGCGCTCAACCTATGTACGCGATGCCGACCAGAATCCAGTCGGAACCCCTACCCTGCTCAACGCGCAATATGCCTCATCGGGCCTGGATGTTACTACGGCACATCATTTATACTGGAAAAACAAGGCTGAATTATTCCTGAGCAACACCGACGTCGGCATGACTTATTCGCCGGATACGGGACAGACCTGGACCTGGGCGCGCAATACCTTTTTCGACTATGGGCCGGTTGCCAACAACAACTGGTACCGCATCGCGCACAATGCCAGCCAAACCCGATTGTACGCCGCAGTCGCCAACATCAATGATATGTATTCGCCCGAACGAATCAGGGATGAAGACCTCGACGGTGCCGAAGGCTTGCTGCTGCATTCGATTGACGGTGGTTTACATTTTGATACGCTGTTCAATTTTGGTCATCCTGTTGTTTGGGTTGCTACGCATCCGGTCAACCCTGAACGCCTCTGGGTCAGCGTGGTGAACAGCCAAACCGGCGGTATTTACCGTAGTGAGACTAGCGGACAAACCTGGCAAAAATTACTCGCCCCGCCCCGCACCGAAGGGCATCCATATAACATCGTTCCGTTCAACGACGGCGGTCTGCTGGCGACTTACGCTGCCAGAGCACAAGGCGACGGCGTGACCCTGACGGAAAGCAGCGGCGTTTTTTATTCGCCTGACGGCGGAATGACCTGGCAGGATCGCAGTGCTGCTGCCATGCGTTTTTACACGAAAGATGTCGTTGTCGATCCGACAGACTTGACTCAAAATACGTGGTACGCGACTGTTTGGGGACGTTTTAGCGTTTTTCCTGGCCCTAATAATCAGGGCAATGGCGGATTGTACAAAACCACCGACCGGGGACTAACCTGGAAGCGCATTTTTGAACACGAACTTACGGAAAGTATCACCCTGCACCCGGACAAACCCGGGCAAGGGTTTGTTAGTGTTGAAAACGAAGGGCTGTACTATTCCGGCAACCTCAATGATGTCCAGCCGCAATTTGAAAAAGTGTCTGGATTTCCGTTCTGGCGGCCCAAACGTGTGTTTTATGAACCAGAAAACCCCTGCGCCGTATGGATCACGACGATGGGCGGCGGTTTATGGCGCGGCGAAAACCCTGCACCACAGGCTGGTTTCAGCCTCGCGTTGTCCGGTCTGACTGCTACTTTTAGCAACACATCCTCCAATGCAGCAACCTATTTCTGGGATTTTGGCGACGGGTTTACTTCTGCGGAAGTATCTCCTGTGCACACGTATGCGCAACAAGGGATTTACACCATCACATTGACGGCAAACAGCGCCTGCGGAACATCCATCCGAACCTACACCGTGTCGCCGACTTCAAATACCGTGCAACCCACGATGTCTGCGTCAGAGACGGTATTTCCCAATCCCAACAACGGGCAAATCAGTATCGAAGGAGTACCTCCCGGCGAATACACAGCCACGCTGTACAATATGCTCGGTATGACCGTTGACCAACAGATCATTCGCGATGGAAAAGGAAATTTTTCACAACATTTGCCGGGGCATTATCTGCTGGCGCTTCGGTCGTTTGATGGACGAGTGTACATGGTTGATGTTGTAAAAGAGTAATACTTCGAACACACTACTGGACATTTTTTATTTCCCGCAGATTCCGCAGATTCCGCAAATTTTTCTCGAAATCCGTCCTTCATTCGGGCATCTTCGACCAGCATTGTGTCCTTCAAACCCTGTTATACAGATATGTTGACGACCATTATCGCCATCACATTATTTACCATCTTTCTATTTCTCTCCGGCATTCACGTATATTGGGGACTGGGCGGAAAATGGGGCAGTGGCGCTGTTATTCCCGTAAAAGACGATCATACCGAGGTTTTTATGCCCGGAATATTGCCGACATTCATCGTTGCGGCCGGGTTGCTGGGTTTCGGACTTTTGGCCCTGGACAAAGCTTTTACGTTCTATGGAACACTACCAGACTGGCTTGAATTTGTGCGCCGTCATGGTTTGTGGTTAATAGTCTTCATTTTTATGTTGCGCGCCATTGGCGAATTCAACTATGTAGGCTTTTTCAAAAAAATAAAACACACAAAATTCGCCCAAAACGACACCCGGTATTACACACCACTTTGCCTGATTATTGGCATGTTAGCCCTGGTGTTACAAATGAGTGCATCCTCTCTTTGATTTCTTTCTTCACAAATGCGCATTTCCAACCAAATCCCCTTCCTGAAATTCCAAAATTGCCTTGCCCTGTTGCTGCTCCTGACATTTCAAGGCGTTACCGCCCAAACCATTGACGACGCAGCGCTGGTGGCCTATTTCAAAATCACCGACAACCTGCGTCAGGGGAATAAACTGGATTCCTTGACGTGGCAATCGTTTTTGAATATTGAAGGCAACAGGCTCTACCTGAAAAACCAAAACGCGGGCGACAAATACTGGCAGCGATACAGGAAATACATGGAAATCGTGTACAGGCCGCAAAATGATTCGCTGTTGCAAGTGCAACTCCAAAATCCTGAAAAATACTGGCTGACATACATGATCAATCAGTACAAAAAACATGAACCTGCTCTAAGGCAGCACCAGCAAGCCATCATGGCCAACAAGGCGCGTTATCTTGATTCGGCTTATCATCATTGCCATGAATGGCTGCCAGCCAAACTCCGAAAAAGAACCAACGACTGCCAGTTTTACCTTACGGCCCTGAACAATGACGCCGTAGCCGAAGAATCGGCCATTATACTGACGATCTGGAGCGCCTATCATTTTGATAAAGAAGCATACGGAGCATTGGCTGGTCATGAACTGCACCACGTGCTGAGAAAACCCCGGCAATATAAACTCCATCCGGCCGACACGGCCATTATGCAGGTGCTGGAACTCATTATCTCGGTAGGCGTCCCCGATTTGATGGATAAAAAACTGACCATGCGGCCTGGCTTCCCGGATGAATTGAAATTCGGTGAATTCATGCTGGAAAGCGGGCGTCAGACACTGGCGCAATTGGACACCTTACTGATGGGTCTGGCGGTAAATCAGCGCACAATCACGCTCGACGACATCAATACATTTGCGCCAATGAGCGGGCATATTCCCGGATTTTACATGACAGACATTATGCTTCGAAACGGTTTCAAAAAGGAAATTATCAACTCGGCTCAAAATCCATTTCGATTTTTTAACACTTACTACAAAGCGGCGCAGCAAGACAGTCAGCAGTCCTACATACTTTCGGATAAAAGCATAAAATATTTGAAAATGCTGGAAAAACGTAATCCGCTACTGAAAAAATGACCAAGCATTTTCTGTCAAAAATTGCCCTCTTTAGTGACATTCCTCACCCCTTCGGTGTACCTTGGCTGCCGACCTTGGCCCAAAGGGAATTTTTCATTTTAAAAAACTTTTGCGATGTTTGAGCCAGCTAAAACTACTTTTCAAATGACAGCCAATAACGAATTGACCAAGTGGGTCGAGCTCATGACCCAACATTTCCAGCCAAAGAACGTACACTGGTGTACAGGTTCGCAGGAAGAGTACGATGGCCTGTGTCAACTACTGGTGGACAAAGGCACATTTATCAAACTTAATCCCGAAAAAAGACCTAACAGTTTCGCCTGTTTCAGTGATCCAAGCGACGTAGCCCGTGTTGAAGACCGCACCTACATTTGCAGTCGCAGGAAGGAAGATGCGGGTCCGACCAACAACTGGATGGATCCCAAAGAAATGAAAGGCATCCTGGAAGACCTGACCAAAGGCGCCATGAGCGGCCGTACGATGTACGTGATTCCGTTTTGCATGGGTCCGGTCGGCTCCAAACTTTCCCGTTATGGTATTCAGATTACGGACTCTGAATATGTCGTCATCAACATGAAAATCATGACTCGCATGGGCAGCGAGATCATGCCTTATCTGGATGATGATACCGTTAAATGTGTTCACACCAACGGCGCACCACTTAAGCCGGGACAGGAAGACGTTAAATGGCCTTGTAATCCGACCGTCAAATACATCAGCCACTTCCCGGATGATCGCCTGATTATTTCCTATGGTAGCGGTTACGGCGGCAATGCCCTGCTGGGTAAAAAATGCTTCGCACTGCGTATTGCCAGCGTCATGGGCCGCGAAGAAGGCTGGCTGGCCGAACACATGCTGATCCTTGGCGTAGAATCGCCGGAAAAGGAAAAGAGTTACATCGCTGCGGCATTCCCCAGCGCTTGTGGCAAAACCAACTTCGCCATGCTGATCCCGCCCAAAGCAATGGACGGCTGGAAAGTTACCACCGTCGGCGACGATATCGCCTGGATTCACAAAGGAGATGATGGCAAATTATACGACATCAACCCGGAGGCGGGCTATTTCGGTGTAGCGCCCGGTACCAATGTGAAAACCAATCCGAACGCGATGGCCAGCATCAAGGCCAATACCATCTTTACCAATGTCGGCGTCACACCTGACGGCGACGTATGGTGGGAAGGTATGAGCAAGGAAGTCCCGGAAGGCATTATGGGCTGGAACGGACAAATCTGGGATAAAAACAGCGGCAAGCCCGTCGCACACCCCAATGCGCGCTTCACGGCGCCGGCATACCAAAACCCGGTCATTGACTCCGACTGGGATAATGCCGACGGCGTACCCATCACGGCATTCGTCTTTGGCGGTCGCCGTAGTACCGCCGTTCCGCTGGTGTACCAATCGTTCAACTGGAACTTTGGCGTTTACCTGGCCGCAACCATGGGTAGTGAAATGACTGCCGCAGCATTCGGTGAACTCGGTAAAGTACGCCGCGACCCGTTTGCCATGCTGCCTTTCCTGGGCTACCACATTGGCGACTACTTCAATCACTGGCTGCAATTCGGCCGCGACCTGCCTAATGCACCGCGTATCTTTGGCGTAAACTGGTTCCGCAAAAATGCCAATGGCGACTTTGTATGGCCGGGCTTCGGCGATAATATGCGCGTACTGAAATGGATTGTTCAACGCAGCAAAGGCCGCGCCAGCGCTGTGGAATGCCCCATCGGCTGGCGTCCGCGCTACCGCGACATGGACTGGGAGGGTATGGAAAAATTCTCTCGTGAAGATTTCTACGAGATTATGCAGTTAGACCGCGAACTCTGGAAGCAGGAATTGCTGGGCCACGAAGAACTCTTCGAAAAAGCCTACGACCGCCTGCCCAAGGAATTCCTGTTCATGCGTGAACTGTTGCTGTCGGCCCTCTGGCGTTCACCTGAGAAATCAAGTCTCGCGCCGGAGAGTGAGTGAGCGAATGGGTGATTGCGAGAATGAGTGAATACTAGATTCAACATCTTGATATATTTTGGCCCTGCCGGACGTTTTTCCGGCAGGGCCATTTCTTTATTGTTATGAAAGTCTGCAATGTACACATCAGGCATATTTACCGCCCGCTGAGCGATTTGATTCCGCTTTTTCACACCTTGGCAACGCCTGAAGACAGGATGCTGGCGACGGACAAATGGCCAGCGATGAGATTGGACAACGGACTGCAAGTCGGTTCAAAAGGCGGGCATGGCCCGATCAGGTATCACGTTATTGAGTTTGATCCAAAGGGGAAAGTGAATTTTCAATTTGATATGAAAGGCTTTGATGGTGGCCACTGGTTTTTACTGGTCAACCCAAATGAAAATCATACGGTACTTGTTCATACAATATTGATGAATACGTCCGGTTGGGCTACCCTCAAATGGGCATTGGCTATCCGCTGGCTGCATGATGCGTACATCGAAGATGCTTTCGATAAGGTGGAAAATCAATTCTCGGCGCATCCCAAACAGACTCGATGGACCCTTTGGGTCAGGATATTGAGGTGGCTTATGAATGCTTCAAAAAGACCTCGTCGAACGGCCAGATGATTTCGTATAAAAACAGGCGAAAATGTAGTATTGAGTAGTAGGTTTGAAGGCAGTAATTTTTTACCTTTTTTTATCGTATTGGTTACAAGAATCCCTTCAAAAGCCGGCATTTTCTTTACCGACAGAAATACGATATAGTCCTTATGCTGCAAACCGAACTCAGATCATTTTGGCAAAAAATATTCCGGTTTGACTGGACCTTCGGAGTATTTCTGGTACTGGCTATTTGCGTGCCTCGTTTTGTGTTGGTGCTACACGCCAATCAAACCGCCGATTACAGTAAAATCGGATGGATCATGCTTGTTTCGGCATTAGCGCCTTTTGTATTTTTAAATAAACAAGGCCGACGGTCTATTGGAGTAGTACGGCCGCGCAATGTCACATCATTGCTGAAAGCGTTTGTTGTAGGATCTGGATTTGCATTTTTACTCTATTTCATGGGTGAAATGCTTTATGGAAACACCCTTGAAAACTGGTATGTGTACATTGGAAAGTCGTACAACATTCCAGATAACATGCCTTCAGATCAAAAACTCATCATGTTTTCCATCATGGCGCTAGTGGGTATGACATTCAGCCCGATTGGCGAAGAATTGTATTTCAGGGGCATTGTTCACGCCAGTTTTGCAAAGTCATTTGGAGAAAACAAGGCATCTGTCATGGATGCACTCGCCTTTTCAATCACACATCTGGCCCACTTCGGATTGGTATTTATCAATGACCAATGGAGGCTACTCATTATTCCGGGCTTGATTTGGGTAGCATCCATGTTTTTAGTGAGCATTTTGTTCAATTTCTTTAAAACAAAATCAGGGTCGCTGCTGGGGGCAATGGTCTGTCACGCGGCATTTAATCTGGCCATGATCTACGCGATATTTTACCTGCTTTAATTGTGATAAACAGCACTCAACCCTGATTTATGCTAAAAAAAATACTCAAATTTACAGCATACTTTCTCCTTGCATTTACCCTATACGCCTTCTGGATGTCGCCGCGTCTTGGCGGACTTTTGACATTTGGAAAAGAGCAAATTGACCCGCAAGTGTATGCGCTCCAATTTGACCAGACCTGTCATAATCAATATAACCTGACTTACCCGAACCAGGCGTCCGAGTATGAAATGCTGAAAAATACTTACCGATTAGACAGCCTTGTCAACGATTGTAAAAGCGATTTTGAGCGTGTCCTCAAAATTCAGAGTTGGGTGCAAAGTCGTTGGGCGCATGACAGTGATAACCGCCCGGAAAAAAACGACGCCTTGTACATCTTGCAGGAAGCCGAAAAAGGTCGCAGATTTCGTTGTGTGGAGTACAGTATCGTGGCCGAACAATGCCTGAAATCATTGGGTTTCCGGGTGCGTGGTCTGGGTTTGATGGCCAGGGATATCAGCGAGGTGCAATCCGGCGCAGGTCATGTGGCCAACGAAGTGTACCTGAATGATCTTCAAAAATGGGTTTTTATTGACCCTCAATTCGACGTAATGACCACTAAAAACGGCGTTCCCATGAATGCTGTTGAATTACAAAATTGCATAGCGCACAACGAAGCATTTGAAATAATTAATCCCAATCACACCACGACGACAGCGGAATATAAAACCTGGATCGGTCCATATCTTTATTATTTCAACATTACTATTAATCAGCAAAAAATCTCCATCTGGGACAGGATTTTAGGGCGAAAAAAGCAATTGATCCTTTATCCGAACGGCGCCGAAAAACCTGAATATTTTCAAAAACTGATGCGCATAAACACGGCGCATTTTACACATTGCATCAAGGATTTTTATCCGAATGTGGAATAAGACTTGCTAATTACTTCATGTACGTCCACGCGCTTTCATACAATCCATGCTGTTCGCAATAAGCCAGAAAACGCGCATAAAACGGGTTGTTCCCAATCGTGCCAGAATCGCCGATAACCACGAGCAATTTTCGGGCGCGGGTCATGGCGACATTCATGCGGCGATAATCCGTTAAAAAGCCGATTTCACTTTTGGCGTTGGAGCGCACCAGACTGATATAAATCACGTCGCGTTCCTGTCCCTGAAACCCGTCAATGGTGTTCACCACCAGGTCGCGGCCCGCAGCCCTGCGTTCGAGGGTCATCATGGGCGAAATGTCGGGGTCTTCCAGAAATGTTTCTTCCAGGTAGTTGACCTGCTCGCGGTAAGGCGACAACACGCCAATGTCGGGTCTGGCGTCAGCGTCAGGGAATCGTTGCAACAATTGCAACAAATGTTCACGCAGCAGCAGCCCTTCTTCCGGGTTGTATTTACTCAGTGCACGACTTGAATCCTTCGCTGCACTGCGGTTGACTTTTTCCTCGAAACCAGTGCCCGCCGTATCAATAAAAACCAGCGTGGACAAGCCATCGAGTCCGCCATTCAACAAAACATCCTGCATTTCAGGCAAATTCAGCTGCCTGTCATGGACGCTTTCATGGGCTTTCAGTGCGCCGTTATAGAAGTATTCATTTGAAAAATTCATGATGACGTGGTGCATCCGGTATTGCACGTCCAGCAAATGCACATGCTGAGGCAACAATTGAATTCCGCGCTCAATCAGGGTGACGGATAAGCCATTTCGCGCCGCTTCAATGCTCTTGACTGTCGGCGGCAACTGAAAAGGATCTCCGGCCAATACGACGCGGCTGCATTTCAGGATAGGAATCCACGCGGCGGGTTCGAGGGCCTGCGCCGCTTCGTCAATAATGCAGGTGCGAAATTTATAATTTTCCAGCAACGGATGCGCTGCGCCGACCAACGTACACGTGATGGCTTGCGCCGAACTCAGAATTTGCTCCACCAGTCGCGATTCCAGTTCATTGGCCCAGGCTTCCAGTTCGCGGGACTGATGTTTGAGGTGTTCTCGTTCGCGGCGTTCTTCAAAGCCAAAACTGCGTTTGTGCTGCCTGGCCTGGCGGCGATATTCTGCTGCCTGAATTTTGACTTTCTTGATGTTTTTGCTCTCAGGATGCTGCGCCAGAATGCTGTCAAGCGTATGCGGCAGAATATGCTCATCCACTCGGCTGATGTTTCCAACGCGAACGACATTTAGCCCGGCGTCGGCCAGGCGTTCGGTGAGCAGGTCGGCAGCGGTGTTGCTGGGCGCTGTAACCAGTACCGTGTTTTCCCGCTCGACTAAGCGCTGAATGGCGGCGACCAGCGTTGTCGTTTTTCCAGTGCCCGGCGGGCCATGCAACAGCGTTACATCCCGATTGGCGAGGATGGCCGCTACGGCTTGCCGCTGACTATCATTCAAACCCGGCGCTTCGGGCAAGCCATGAATAATTTCAGGTGTCGCCACTTTTTTTCCCGTCAACAGGTCGCGCAATTCGGCGAGGCGATCTCCTTTAGCAGCGCTTACCTTGTCCAAAGCCCGAAACATTTCCTGATAACTGCGATCGTCGAACAGCATATCCACACCAAGTTGACCGAACGTCACCCAATCGGGAACGTCGCGGGCGTTCAGGATGATTTTCATCCGGTTTCGTTCGACGTAGTTGATGATGCCTTGCTTTTCCGGGTGTTTGACGTGCTGCGATTGTGTGAAAAAATTGATGCTCTGGCCTGCCCTGAATTGATGCGGCTCATCCAGTCGGGATGTTCGTTCCAGCAAAACCCATGCTTTTTCGCCGATGGCGAATCCTGTTTTGACAATTTGCAGTGGATACCAGGTAAATCCGCGTTCAACGCGTTCGGACAGAGGGCGTTCGCGCACCTGTTTGAGGTATTCGCGCAGGTCTTCGTCTCTTTCCTGTTCGAGCAATGCCCGCAAGCGGGTAAAATAATCTTGTTCGGGCATGGAGATGCGGGCATTAATGGCTTGTCAAAACAAAAATCGGGGGCGCGAATATCCGGGTTATTCGGGTTTTAAATTTCGGTAACAGTCGAAAAGATAAACTACAAGCCTGATTTGTATGTTCTTTGCGTTTTCATTCACACATCGGACATAAACCCGTGCCAGGCTTAACAGTCAAATAATTTACGATTGGCACTTAAACAGCCGATTATTATTTACACATGAACGATTCAGGTTTCCCCCCTTCCATCAAGCAGTTGTATATGAGCGTAGTGTTACTGCTGACGGTTTTTTCTACCCAATGGCTCAGCGCTCAGACGCCCGGCGGCGGTCGTCCGGGCGGCGGTAATTTTAATCCGGCTCAAATGAATATCGGCCGGTTTTACGGTAAAATCGTAGATAACGAAACCGGAAAAGGCATTGCCTACGCTTCTATCCAGTTAGTCGGTATGCAATGGGATACCGTAACCAAACGCATGGAAAAGAAGGTTGTCGGCGGACAACTCACGGAAGAAAATGGCGAATTCAGCCTTGAAAACCTCCCAGTTATGGGCGATTTTACGCTGAAAGTCAATTATTTAGGTTACGCTACAATTGAACAGACAGTCACCTTTGGCATCAAGCCGGGCCAGGGTCGTCCGGGCGGCGGCGGTGGCGGCGGACAACGCCCCAACATGGGCGCCGGAGCCGTTGAAAAAGACCTCGGTAATATTCGTTTGAGTGTCAATTCCACGGTATTAAAAGAAGTGGAAATCAGCGCGGAGGCCACGCGCGCAACACTGGCTTTAGACAAAAAAGTCTATCGTGTTGACAAGGACAATGTTGCCGCAGGAGGCACTGCCGAAGACGCCTTGAAAAATATCCCGTCGTTGAATGTGGATATTGACGGCAACCTGACGTTGCGCAATGCCGCGCCACAACTGTTCATTGACGGGCGGCCTACTCCACTATCGCTCGACCAGATACCTGCCGACGCCATTGAAAATGTCGAGGTTATTACGAATCCGTCTGCACGTTTCGACGCTGGCGGCGGCCAGTCGGGCATCGTCAATATCGTATTAAAAAAAGAACGTAAAATCGGGTACAACGGCTCTGTCAGGACAGGCGTAGATATGCGCGGGCGATTTAACCTCGGTGGCGACATCAATGCCCGCGAAGGGAAGATGAATGTTTTCCTTGGGGGTAATTACAATCAGCGCCGCAATTTGAGCACCGGACAAACCGACCGATACAACCTGATTAACGGTGTGACGGACAATCGGGTTTTGCAAAATAATGAATCTGAAAACAACGGCTTCTTTGGGTCGGGTCGCGCTGGTATAGACTGGTTTATTAACAACCGGAATACCCTGACTATCGGGGGCAATATCCACGGCGGTACCTGGAACAACGAAGATGATATTAA
>JADZBJ010000287.1 GCA_020852155.1 Saprospiraceae bacterium
ATACATGAAGACACTACAGTAAATGAGACCACGCAAGAACTTGACATCTGTGCTGGAAACGATATATATCTTCCAGATGGAATACGCGCCACACAGCCAGGCATATACAAAACTATTTTAAAAACGCAACTTACAGGTTGTGATAGTATTATTGTCACTACCCTTAAAGTAATGCCCAACAATTTTTACATACCCAATGCTTTCCTGCCTGATGGAAACGGGTTAAATGATTTTTTTACCATTTTTACTAACACTGCATGTATTCCAACGATACGCCTTCGGGAGATTTATGATCGTTGGGGAGAATTATTATTTCAAAAGAAAAATTTTCCGGCTAACATTGAAAATGAAGGATGGAATGGCTTTTACAATGGAAAACAAATGTTACCGGGCGTTTATACCTGGCGATTAGAACTTGATTTGCCCGGAGGACAAATATTAACTCAGACGGGCGATGTTACATTGATTCGATAAGGCATTGTACTTTTACATCTCTAACTTATTGTCACTTTGTCCTGGAAAAAATCACCTCTCTATTTTGCCTGGCAGGCCGTCAGCAAATCGCAAAATTTCGCGCATTTTCAAAAAATATGGGCAAACCATGCCCGATTCAACGCTTCATTGGCCCCCGGCCATAATTCAGTCGCCGATGAAAGTGCCTGGTTGAATTATGAAGCCCTTGATCTACTTGATCAAACCCTGACGCCCGAACATCGTGTTTTTGAATACGGCGGGGGTGGTTCTACCTTGTTTTTTTGCAAAAGAGCGGGCTTTGTCGCAACTGTTGAGCATGACAAAGAATGGTTTGAGATTTTGCAAAAAAACATAAGAACAAAGGGGTATACAAATTGGCAAGGCGTGCATATACCTCCTGTAACTGTCTCTGACGGCAAGCATATTGACCCAGCCAATCCATCAGATTTCGGTAGTGCGTCTCCCGAATTTGGAGCGCATCAATTCGAAGCCTATGCCAAGGCCATTACGTCATATCCCGTCAATTCATTCGATGTTGTGCTAGTGGATGGCCGTGCCAGACCATCTTGTATTCAGGAATCTATGCCCTATTTGAAATCTGGAGGGTTGCTTATTATTGACAATGCCGAACGGCAATACTACCGTTCGGCATTTCAAGCAATATTTTCAAAAAATTTCGAAGTTGTACTGGATCGTTTTTTCCCAGTATCTTATACTCCTGATTTTACCATTACTATGGTTTTACGCAAGAAATAACCCTCCCCTAAAACACCTTCTTCCTGATTTTCACGCCCATTTTAACGACTGCGCTGTTTTTCGCGAGCAGTTTGACGATTTTTTCACCGCCTTCGGCTGTGGTGAATGACGTTTTTAGGAAAGCTTTTTTCGCTTTGCGTATCCGATCAAAACGGCTGATGGGCATTTTGATAAAATAATCATCGCTGACATTTTGTATAGCAATACCATCCGCTCCGACAATGGCAGATTTTAGCACTGGTTGATCCACTGGTTTAAATAGTGAATCCAGTGTTACGCCAGCTTCATCCTGAAAATACAATTGCACGTCAACATTGATGGGAGTACCGTTGTCCACAACGAGTTTGAATTCCACTTCCTCGATTTTTGCGGTATCCAGGTCGCCGTAATCGCCAAAATTCAGGTCGAGCGTTTGCTCGGCGCCGAAGTTGCGTACAGAGCCGACCAGATCAAGTACCACCTGCATATTCAGGCTGATAATACTTTCATCGGTGATAAAACCAATGATATCAGGATCCTGATTGGCGTTGGCAATACCGGCCAGGTCGTAGATCAGGCGTGTAGGTTGCAGTTTGAATATTTCGGCAATATTCGAGTTGCTTTCATCCAGGTAAATATCTGTGTATTTGGTCTGCCCTACTTCGCCGGCGGCAAAGGATGGGTAGGCAAAATCAACATAACCTGTCGGGAAAACGCTGTTGCTCAGGGCCACGGTATCGCCGTCAGGCGCCATGAATACCAGGGTTTTCACAACACCGCGTGTCGGGAATCCCCAGGAGTTTTGAATGCGCATACGCACCCTCGGATTCTGGATGGTAACGTCGCCTTTCAGGTCAGTCTGATTGATCTCGATTTCGATGGTATCGCGCGTGAGTGGGTATTCGGTATACCCCCAATAGCCTTGCAGGTAAGTGAATTCCAGGCTGTCGAATTGTACGATCATGCTGGGAATGCCCGGAAATGCCTCGACTTTGGTGCGCGTACCGTCTGGCAGGCGCGCATCATAAATGTATTCCAGTTTGTTGTTGTCGGAGCGAAGTTTATGGTTGGTTACATCCAGAATAGGCGATACATAATTGCCCAGGGCTGGAATCACGAACGAGTGTGAAAAAACCGCTCCGGTCGGCGTTGTCATCTGCGGCACCTTGACGGTACATGAGATCGGAAAAGGTTGATAGTTGTACAGGACAGAAATACCAAAGCGCCCTTTTTTCAAGTCAGCATGCGTAATGGTCACACCCGCAATCGTATCAAACGGCGCGGCGGTCAGGGTGTCCGTCAAAGGGAAAGCCCCGCCAGTGAAACTTTTAAAAATGTCGGTAGCAGGTTTTTGTGCCACATCGCCGGAATAATAGAGCGTCATGGAGCCGTCCGGGTGGATAAGCAATGTATCGCCTGGCACGGAGTCATTCAGAATCTGGCCCATCAGGTCTTCAAGACTCAGTTCCGTATTAAACAGCGGAAATGCATATTCCGCACTGTGCTCGACGAAGTCAGGATTGTCAAAATCGCTCTTTTGACAGGCCGACCAGATGCTCAGAAAAACCGCAAGGGTTAAAAAAGAAAGTAAACGCATCGGTAAATGAGTGATTAGTGATTAGTGATTAGAGGTTAGTGGTTAGTTTTGAAGGATATCACCTGGATAACATTTTGATTATCAGGTAAACATTCATCATTCTTCATTGCCAAATTTTCCGCCGGTAGGCGGGCGATAGGATTCAAATGGAATTTTCAGCAGTCGGCCGATGTCGGAGTGTTCATGTTTTTCCATGTAGGTATCAATACCAAAAACAATATCCTCCTGTTTCATCTCTGCATAGGTACCGAATAAACGATCCCAGAAGGAAAAAATATTGCCATAATTTGTGTCGGTATAAGGCAAAACATAATGATGATGCACGCGATGCATGGAAGGCGTGACCAAAAACCAGCCCAGCGTTTTTTCGAGCCATGCCGGAAACTGAATATTGGCATGATTGAACTGTGACAACCCCGCCGACAAACTCTGGTACATCATGACGACGCTGATGGGCGCACCGGCCACAATTACACCCAATACTGTAAATACAAAACGAAAAACGCTTTCGCCCGGATGGTGACGATTAGCCGTCGTGGTGTCCACATTCGGGTCGGTATGATGAATCAAATGAAAACGCCACATCCACCTGACACGGTGCTCGGCCCAGTGAATCAGGTAAGCGCCTATCAGATCAAGCAACAATAAACCCACGATAGCGTAAAGCCATAAAGGCATTCCCGGCAGCCATTGCAAAATTCCAATGCGTTCGGCCGAAACCCAGTCGCAGGCACGCAGCAGGATAAAGGCCATCAGGAAATTGATTAAAATGGTCGTAGCCGTAAAAAACAGGTTCAGTCCCGTGTGCGGCGCTTTGCGATATGCCTTGGTGAATACCGGAATGATCTGTTCCAGTGACATAAACAGCGTCAGTCCACCAAGGATGATCGCCGCCCGATGCGACGAAGGAATATGGGCAAAGTACTCCAGTATTGACTCCATTTTTTATGTGGTTAGAATGCTCGCTGGCGCTCGCGTTTGAATGGCGCTGCGCGCCGTTTGATGTGGTTAGAATGCTCGCTGGCGCTCGCGTTTGATGGCGCTTGCGCGCCGTTTGATGTGGTTTGATGTGGTTTGAAATGGTTTGAATGCTCGCTGGCGCTCGCGTTTGAAGTTGTTTGATATTTGTAGGGCGGTGGATTGGAGGCAAATTTCAGGCTTTTTTACCACATTACCGAAATGGTTTTGAAAACTGTGTCATGAATTCCTCAAGCCTGAAATCCGCTTTTCAAGCCACATTCAAACGGCGCACAAGCGCCATTCTAACAACCTCAAACGCGAGCGTCAGCGAGCATTCAAACAACTTCTAACAACTTCAAACGGCGCGTCAGCGCCACTCAAACGCGAGCGCCAGCGAGCATTCTAACTATTTCTAACTACATCAAACCACTTCAAACGGCGCGCCAGCGCCATTCAAACAATTTCAAACCACTTCAAATCCCCAGGGAAACGAATACCGGATAATGATCGGAATAGTTGCCGCGAACCGTCCGGCAGGAGAAAGTTTTCAGGCTTTTTTCAGTTAGAATGTAGTCAATGCGCAGCAAAGGCAGTACGCCGGCGAAAGTAGTGCCCAGTCCCAGGCCTTTTTCCCGAAAAGTATCGCTCAGGCCACCGGACAACACGGCATAGACATAAGAGTTGGGTGTGTCGTTGAAATCACCGCACAGCACGACCGGATATTTGCAGGCATTGATATGCTCCCTGAGGCGAATGGCTTGTTCAGCCCGCACGCTGGTAGCCGTTCCAACGCGGCCCAGTACCGAGCCGATGTCGTGCCAGGTTTTTTCTTCATCCAGTTCACCCTCATCCAGCACTTTCTCAGTCTCAACAGTCACTTTGTTTGATTGCAGGTGGACATTATAAACGCGAATGATTTTCCCTTCCGCCAGTTGAACGTCGGCCCAAAGCGTCGAGTTGGCCGTTTTACCAAAGGGCACATCACCGCCGGCGACAATAGGATACCGGCTCAGGATAACCGTGCCTTTTTTTAGGTTGAACGTATGCGGATAGTTCATTTTTTCTGCCAGCATACGGTAAAATTTGCCACTGGTTTCCTGTGTACACAACACGTCGGGGAATCCGTTTTCCTGTAAAAAACGCGCGTAGTTGGATACCATTTTCTCGCGCAGGGCATCGGTTACTTTTTGTCCGCGAAAAAGCCCTCCGAGGTTGTGGGTCGCTACCGTGATGGCGCTTTCAGGCACTACATCTTTCCCAAAATCAAAACCGATAAAACCAGTGATGTATGCCCAGCCAAAAGCCAGAATGCCCGCGTGATAAATGGCGAAACGATTCCAGCGCCAGAGCCAGACGCCCATCAAAAACAGATTGGCCAACAGCAGCCACGGGAACGCCGTCCCGAAAAAAGAAAACCAGGAAAATGTAGTCGGATTGACCTGCGGACATATATAAGCAAACAAGGTCAGCAGGATGATGACCGCGCTGATCAGTTGTACGGAATGTCGCAGGAGGGTTCGCAATTGGGTATTATTTTTATACCAGGATTTAAGTGATTTTGAGGATTTCCATGATTGATTTTCTTGATTTTCAAGGATTTACAGACGTGAGTCGTTCAAAACCACTTTGGGTTGACTTTATCAGGAAAATGCCGAAAGCATCATCGTTGCAAATTACATCATTTTTCGTAAAACTCAAGCAAAACCTGGGCCGAAGGTAAGAGGCAAAGCGTAGAAGATTTTTGTGGATTTCAGGCGGAAAATTTGGTTGTCAAAAAACGCCTTCAACCTTACGCTCATGCTCAAATCATTACTACATCCTCGCGCTTACCTTTTTCACCATCGTATTTTTCCAGGTCAAAAAACTGCCATCCAGAATTCTTTTTCGGGATTCGCCGACTAACCAAAGGAAAAAACCCAGGTTGTGCAGACTGGCAATTTGCATACCCAGGATTTCATCATTCACAAAAAGGTGCCTGAGATACGCCTTCGTGTGCAGGCGACTGGTTTCGACCGGACTGTCGGCATCAATCGGTGTAAAATCGTTGCGCCAGCGTGCATTGCGGATATTGATAATGCCCTCGGCAGTGTACAGCAGACCGTGACGGGCATTGCGCGTGGGCAATACACAGTCGAACATATCTATGCCTCGCGCGATGCATTCCAGCAGATTTTCAGGCGTACCGACGCCCATCAGGTAGCGCGGTTTGTCTTTCGGCAGAATTTCAGTGACCAGTTCCGTCATGGCGTACATTTCCTCGGCTGGTTCGCCAACAGAAAGGCCGCCGATGGCATTGCCTTCACGCTCAAAAGATGCGATAGTTTCGGCTGAAATGCGGCGCAAATCTGAATATGTGCTGCCCTGAACAATCGGAAACAACGTCTGGCTGTATCCGTACAACGGCGCTGTGCTGTCGAAGCGATCAATGCAGCGTTTGAGCCAGCGATGGGTCAGGTCGAGCGAATTTTTAGCGTATTTATACTCACAAGGGTACGGCGTACATTCATCAAATGCCATGATGATATCAGCCCCGATCACGCGCTGAATATCCATCACGCCTTCCGGCGTAAAAGTGTGCCGCGAGCCGTCAATATGACTTTGAAACGTTACGCCCTCTTCCTTGATCTTGCGTCGGTGCGCCAGTGAATACACCTGAAATCCGCCGCTGTCCGTCAGAACGGGGCCTTTCCAGCCGTTAAAGCCATGAATGCCGCCCGCTTCACGAAGCACTTCCAGGCCCGGACGCAGGTACAAGTGATACGTATTGCCCAGGCATATCTGAGCGCGAATATCGTCGCGCAGTTCGTGTTGATGTACTGCCTTGACGGTCGCCGCAGTGCCTACGGGCATGAAAATCGGCGTTTCAATGACGCCGTGATCCGTCGTTATTCGGCCTGCCCGTGCGCGGCTTTGGGGATCTGAATGTTGGAGTTCGAAGGTCATAGTAAAATGCCGGCCAGGGTCGCAGACATGTAACTGGCCAGTGTTCCTGTAATCAGGGCGCGAAAAACAAGTTTGGTCAAATCTTCACGGCGCGAAGGCTCCAGGGCTGAAATGCCGCCAATCTGAATGCCCATAGAACCGAAATTAGCGAAGCCACACAGCGCAAAACTAATGATGGCTATAGTTTTAGCCGACATCGGGTGGCCATTGATGAGCGCTATATCTTTCATCACGGTTGGGTCGGAAGAAGGCAAGTAAGCCGACAGCGAGTTATAGGCTACAAACTCGTTAGCCACGAGTTTTTGGCCCATCAAAGCACCAGCCTGAAATACTTCATCACCCTGAACGCCCATGCACCAGGCAAAACCGGAGAACAGGAAACCCAGCACCGTGTCCAGGCTGAATTTCGGGTCGCCCCACAAAGAACCCAGTCCGTTCAATCCATAGTTAATCAGTGCAATCAACGCCAAAAAACCGATCAACATGGCCGCAACGTTCAGGCCAATGCGCAGGCCGTCGCTGCAACCCATCGAAATGGCGTCAACCAGGTTGGAACTGTTCTTTTTGACGGCTATTTTAACACTGCCTGCCGTTTCGGAAACTTCCGTTTCAGGATAGACGATTTTGGCAATGGCCAATGCGCCCGGCGCCGCCATAATACTGGCCGCCAACAGGTATTCGGCCGGAACCCCCAACCCGATATATGCAGCCATAACGCCGCCTGAAATACAGGCAAAACTGCCCGCCATGGACGCCAGCAATTCGCTCATGGTCATGCCCTTGAGGTAGGGCTGAATCATGATTTGCGCCTCAACCTGTCCGACAAACGCGCTGGAAATATTGGACAACGACTCAGCGCCGCTGGCTTTCATCAGCCAGAACAGGCCCTTGGCCAAAAGTTGTACAATGCGCTGAATGATGCCAAAATAGTAGCCGATATTAACCAAAACCGCCACAAACAGAATCGTGGGAATGATTTTGAAAAAGAAAATAAAACCGCCTGCACCACCAAATGCCTTGCTAACAGCCGGGACATTGATTAACGGGCCGAATACAAACGCTGCACCTTCCTGCGAAAAATCAATAACCTTGGTGACGGCATCGCCCACGGCTTTAAAAACGGCTTTCCCGACTGACGTTTTTAAGATAAAAACAGCCAGTAAAGCCTGTAACAACAAGCCCATGCCGACAGTGCGATAATTGTTGGCTTTACGGTTATTGGAAAGCAAAAACGCAATGCCCAAAATAAGTGCAATGCCAAGAAGTCCGGTGAAACGATCCATGCCTGGTGTTTAGGTGTGAGTAAAATTTAGACCGCGGGGCAACGGTTCGGGGGGCCAAAATACACAGGGTCAGCGAATTGCAGCAAAAATGATGATTGTTAAGTTGAAAGTTGAAGTGGTTGAAGGAGTTGAAAGTTGAATGTGGTTGAAGGAGTTGAAGGTTGTTGAAGTAGTTGAAGTGGTTGAAGTGGTTGAAGGTTATCATTCTCAAAAAGGGTGTCATCCTGAGCGTCAGCGAAGGATCTGCTCCCCACGAAGGGGTATGTTTCACATCTGTTTGGCCAGATCCTTCACTGCGTTCAGGATGACAATCTTTTTGAGCAGGCAAATACCCGCTTTTCAACCTTCAACCATTTCAACCTTCAACAATTTCCAACCAAAAAAGAAAAGGCCCCTCATCTGATACAGTATCAGACAAGGGGCCTTTTGATGCACTCAGATTATCAGGCTGACCCGCGTAAATCCGCGTTTCATCTGCGTAAATCCGTGTTTTACAAAATCTGCGTAAATCCGCGTTTCATCCGTGTTTATTTCTGCTTTTCCAGTTCGGAGAGGCGTTTTTCGAAATCCTGCATTTTTTTCAGCAAAGCATCTTTTTCTGCTTTTAAAGTCTGGATTTCCGACTGTTGTTCCTGAATGGCTTTTACCGCCAGCACACCGAAACCGGCATAATTCAGCGACAGATAATTTTCATTTTTATCACGATCAAAACGCTGACCAACCAATTCCGGGAACAGCGTTTTTACCTCCTGTGCCAGGAAACCCATCGTAGCTGGCGCATCTTCATTTTCAGAAGTGTAGCGATAAGTGACCGGATGCAGTTTCATGATTTTTTCCATCAATTGCGCAGGCAAGTCCATGATGTCTTTTTTCAGGCGCTGGTCAGAAATCTGTGTGTAAGCGCCCGTGGTGGAAAACGAACCTGCCGGATTGCCATTGGCGATGAGGTTCAGGCTGCCATCAGCGTTACTTACCCACAACTCCCAGTTGTCGCCACTGCCGCGGTGTTCCATCGTAAAGCCTTTGGCATCGTGAAACAAGTGCATGCCTGGTGTTGTGGTACTTCCGCCAATACCTACGCCGCCCACGTCATTGATGGTCAGCATTTTATCAACAGTTGTATTTTTACCATACTCGATGACAAATTCACCTCCATTGTTGGTATTACGGCTTGCAACACCCCAATAGCTGCCTACACCTGCACTTTGCATTTTCATGCGAGAGACGCTGGCATCGCTTTCCAGGGTGAGTTGTGGCAAGGTACCGCCGGTTTTAATGTGCGCATCACCATTCACGTCAAGTCTGTAAGCCGGATTGGAAACATGAAGGCCAACATTGCCATTGTCTGTGACCAAAGCCGGGCCGGAGGTATTATCAATAAAGGCTGCCGGCTCTGCATTCGTGTTATACACTTGTAATTTTCCGGAAGTATTCAGGTCTGCACCGATGATTACATTACCATCGTTGGTGCTGGCAATGTGCGGACTATTGGCTCCGGTAGCCGTCCAGAAACTGGACGAATTAAGTAATGGCGCCAGATTGACCGAACTGTTATTGACAGACAAGCTAAGCGTAGTATTGTTGAGCGACAGCGTCTGTAATTCGTTAGTGTTGCTCAGATCGCCAGTATTATTGACTTGAAAAACAGTTGCGCCAATGTTAGTGATGCTAATACCTGCGCCAGCCTGGTAAGTACCGCCACCGCCGCCTGTGCTGACATCGTCAATGCCAGGCGCCCAGGCTGTACCATTCCATTTCAGTACCTGACCAGTAGTTGCGCCTTGTTGGGCGAGTCGCAATTTGTTAGCCGTTGTACCATTTCCGGTCAGCGTTGCGTCTGTGCTGGCTGTTTGTGTGCCCCAGTTATCACCTGCTGCTGCGCCCGGCGACCAGGAAGTACCATTCCAGCGCAGTACCTGACCTACGGTTGCGCCTTGCTGGGCCAGGTTGAGCGGATTTGAAGAAAGTCCATTACCCGTCAAAACGTTGGAGACCGAAACCACCTGCGTACCCCAGTTATCGCCGGTAGATGTCACGGTTGAAGGTTTCCAGGCAGAACCGTCCCAGCGCAATACCTGACCTGTTGTAGCGCCTTGTTGCGCAATTTTCAACGGGCTGGCATTCGTGCCTGCGCCGGACAATGTTGCATCCGGTACGACGACTTGAGTACCCCAGTTGTCGCCGCCTGTGCCGTTGCCGGTTTCGTCGTTGGCGGGCGCCCATTTAACGCCGTCCCACTTCAAAACCTGGCCATCGGCAGCGCCCTGTTGGGCAATGGTCAATGGCGTAGCGGCCGTGCCATTGCCGGATAAAACAGTACTGGTTACGGCTGTTTGCGTACCCCAGTTGTCGCCGCCTGTGGCGGAAATGGTTGCAGGAAGCCAGGTAGAAGAAGCGGCATTCCAGCGTAAAAACTGCCCGTCGGTCGCGCCTTGTTGCGCAATTTTCAACGGGCTGGCATTCGTGCCTGCGCCGGAAAGCGTTGCATCGGGCACGACAACCTGAGTGCCCCAGTTATCGCCGCCTGTGCCGTTGCCGGTTTCGTCGTTGGCGGGTTGCCATTGTCCGCTCACATATTTGAGCACCTGACCATTGGCGGCGCCCATGTTGTTGATTTTTGGTCCGGTTACAGCGCCGTTGATGAGGTTGTTCGTACCAACAGCAGCAGGAGCAATTTCTGGATTACCGACAACGCCGGGTTTGATTTGCAGGTTGCTGAAAATTCCGGTGATGTCACCGTTGGCGTTGGTCGTGGTATTCACATCGTCGTTGCCATCGAGGTCGCCTGTATTGGAAACCGTGTAGGTTGTGCCATTCAACGATACATTAATACCGTTGCCTGCCTGAATGGTGTTACCGCCGCCTGTGCCGCCCGTTTGATCGGCCGCCGGCGCCCAGGCTGTGCCGTTGTATTTCAGCACCTGGCCCGTGGTTGCGCCCATGTCGTCCAGTTTGGCAGCAGACACTGCACCGTTGGCAATATTGAGGCTTTCCACGGCATTGTTAGCCAGTTCACTGGTTGTGATGACATCGGGTTTGATTTGCAGGTTACTGAAAACGCCACTCACATCGCCATTGGCAGTACTGGTTGTGGTCAGGTCGTCAGTGGCGTTGGTGTCGCCTGCATTGACGATGGTGAATGTCGGGTAAGTGCCGTTCACCGTGATGCCTGTACCGCCACTGATACTGACGGTTTGGCCGCCGTTATCAGCGGCAGGCGCCCACGAAGTACCATTCCATTTCAACACCTGACCATTGGCAGCGCCCATGTCGTCCAGTTTGGCTGACGTTACGGCCTGGTCAGCCAGTTTGACCGTTGAAACCGAACCATTGGCCAGTTCGGCAGTATTCACCGAGCCATCCGCGATTTCAGCAGCGCCAACGACGCCGGGTTTGATTTCTAGCGCATTGTAAGCGCCGGTTACATCGCCATTAAATGTTGTATTGGTGAGCAGATCGTCATTGGCATTGACGTCGCCTGTATTGGTAATGGTATAGATCGAACCATTTTGCTGCACATTAATGCCCGCAGCGCCTTGAATATTCGGCAATACCGGCGACAGGAAATGTGTGCCGACATTGGTAATGCGGCCTTCAGCATTGACCGTAAAATAAGGGATTTGCGTTGCGCTGCCGTAGCTGCCCGGATTGGACAGAACGTTGGTCAGACTGATGGTGCCTGTTCCGGTAATCGGCCCGCCGGTAAGTCCTGAACCTGTATTGATCTGCGTAACGGTACCTGTAGTGGTGCCCGTATCGTCGTTGGATGGAACCCAGGCTGAGCCATTCCATTTCAATACCTGACCAGCCTGAGCGCTTTGTTGCGCCAGTCCAATCGGATTAGCAGGCGTGCCGTTGCCTTTGAGGGTCGCATCAACCGACGCAGACTGGCTACCCCAGTTGTCGCCGCCTGTACCGCCGCCATTGGCTGCGTTTTGCGCATACAACGCATAGGGAACGCTCAACAGTTCGGAAGAACCCAGTACATCAAAAACGTTCGGAGATGATTCGAGCGATACCGTCAGGTATTTGCTGCCGCCACCCCAGTTGATGTTGGTAAAACTGCCGACTACTGCCGTACCGTTACCGATGCGCGCATTGATAATGCCAAATTCGTTGGCGGTGACGGATTGTTTTTCGGAGTAAGCGACAGGGCCATTGGGCGCGCCGCTTTTAATCGCAAAAAGCAGGGTTACATTTTGATTCGTAATCGGATTGCCATTGTTATCGCGGATGACGCTCTGATAATTGAACATCTGCGGTACAAATTGAGCGGCAATCGGCGCAATAGCGCAAAATACGAACAGCAAGAGAAGGGTCAGACGCTGTTGCATAAATCGTAATTAGTTTTGGAATGAAATTTTAAATCGGTTCATGTTAGTGCCAAGGCATAATTATTTTAAATTTTAATCTAATTCTTTTTCGCCCCTACTTCCCCATTTTTTCGTCAGATAGCGCTGCTATCTTCCTCAAAAATGGCTCGTACGGACAAAAAATCCATTCGCTTAATTCTTTAAACTAATTATGACTTGGCACTTAGACTCATTTAGAGCCAAAAATCACAACCTTATGATTCGAACGGTGGCAATTGCACGCGTTTTCGGGTCGGTCAATTGTAGAAAATACGCTCCGGCAGGCCAGGTGGAGCAATCAATCGGCGAACCATCGGCCTGATCCAGCCACTGGTTATCCAGCACCAGTCGCCCGGTGATGTCCATTATTCTGGCGGACAGGCCACCTGTCTGCTCAGGCGAAAAACGCACCTGAATCAGGTCGGTTGCCGGGTTAGGGAACACCTCAATATTCCAGTCGGCTAATTCTGTCTGGTGAGTCGAGACAGAAATACAGACATCAGGCTGCTGAAACCCTTGTGTGAATTTACGGCCAGCGCCGGCAATCGTCAGCGTAGCCACTTCACCAACCGTCCAGTCATGGTGTTGGCCGTTCAGGGTGGCCGAGCCGCCCGAACTGGATAGCACCTGCATGCAAATACTTTGGGAAAAGCTGCTTTGGGACAGGAAGCAGCACAGAGAAAGGAGTAATAATCGGCTCATGGTCAAGCGCGGTAAATCGGTTAATTTAAAGTACAAAGAACTGAATAAAAAACAGATTATACCCCAAATATAGTGCCATTGTCGCCTGTTTGCCACTTTCTGTATGTTAATAACCTGCCCTTGAGTTATTGAAAATTGGCACTTATTCCGTTTCATCCCCAAAAATGGTGGTTTCAGATTCATTTTGAGGCCAGGCAACGTGTTGACGGGTAAATTTGTATCAGCAAAAGCCAAAAGGATGCGCACAGGCGCTTAATCGGCTTATCCAAAATAAACAGTAAGGTAAAACCCTTAATTTTAGATTCAATCAAATAATAATTCGTTAAAACAGGTCTTTTGATATTAAAATATCTGTTAACGCATGTTACCAAAGATCGCTGCGGCGTTTATAGTTTGTCTGCTGCCGACGAGGCGTCAGACCCATTTACCGGAAGATTGTTTTCATTTGGTTTTTTGGGGTTTTAGCCGTTCGCTTGCAAAAGTGGACGGCTTTTCTCCCGAATCATGTTCAAAGAAAACTATAAGATAAAGGAAGATTGTTTTCATTTGGTTTTTTAGGGTTGCCGCTCGCTTGCAAAAGCGGGCGGCTTTTTTTTGTCCGCTATTTCACCACCTCTTTCCAGTGCGTTAAATCCGGACGAAACTGCCGCGGACGATCTACTTCGTATCGCCAGACAGCCTGCCCCAGACGCGCCAGAAAAGGCACGCCGGTTTGCTCGTAATCATACTTGTCGTCGTTGAAAACGCCATCGGCATTACACAGGATGGTAGCCGCCAGAATGAACTCGACCTGATGCGCAAAATCCACGATATAAGCAGCGTCGGTCAGCGTGCCATAGGCTTCGCCGATTTTGTTAAAACTGCGCACTGCCCCGGACTGTCGCCCCTTGTCTTCACCGAACCATAAAAACTTGCAATAATTGTCGGGGTACTCGCTTTCCAAATATTTCGGATGGGTACACTCGCGGGGCCAGCCGCCCATTTGGCGATGCACAAAAGCGTAATCATCGTCGGTGATTTGAAAGCGCATTTGTTCCGGCGCTTCATTCGGGAACATGACAGCTCGTATCATTTTTTCCATATCATTCAGGGCAAACCAGTTTTTCCCGCTCATATCAAACGGCTTCCAGATCAGGCTGTCGCCCTGATAATAACCGCGCCCTTTGGTGGTGTTGTGCTGCGGATTTGTCCAGGTCTGGCGGCTTTTAATTTCGCCTTGTTTGTACACACCATACGTCGGTTTGTAAAATGTCATCGGACTGGTATAGCGGTTGTCGCGCTCCGGGAAACTGTATCGCTTCAGCATCCCCGTGCGGGTGAAGCCTTTTCCCGCTAATTGCTCATTAATGAAATCTATTCCCAAAAACTCGCACAGGCGGTTGGGGGCGATGTTGTCGCTCACCGCAAAGATTTGCCGAATGTCATGGGCGATATTGGGCTTTCCCGAAGGCGAAGTAGAGTCTTTTTCAAATACCTGCTGAAAAGGCCGAAGCGAGTCTATGCGATAGGGCGTTTCTTTCGTCAAAGCCGGAAAACCGCTGCGTTGTAAATACCGGATACGCTCCAGCGACAACAGGGCATAAGGCAGCTTCATCATGCTGGCCGGATAAAAATAACGGCTCGAATCAACATTGAATTCATACGACCGAAAATGTGGTCGCCCCTCTGCGTCGCGATCAATTTGGGTGTAAATAATCTGCACTTCGTACAACGCCTTATTGTCCAGCACCCGCCTCGAAACCGTGTCCAGTCGGAGTTCTTTTAAAATGTCAGCCAATGGACCCGACCCATATCGCCCGAACGATGAGCCTTTCAAGCGTGAACAGCCATTTTGTAAAAATAGAAAACTGGCAAACGTCAGACAAATCAGGAGTTGGCGCATAGGGTAATGATGAATGATGAATGATGAATGATGAATGATGAATGATGAATGATGAATGATGAATATACCAATAAAATTGATAATCAATATATTATATGGTAGTGACAAGCAAAATTTGCCGTTGCCAAAACAGGAAAAATTGAGTCCTGAAATTTTTATTGAAAAAATTTTCAGTCACTGGCAGCGAATGGAAATACCCGTCCGTTAATATCTCGTATCAAACATTGATACTCCGACAAGCAGGCCGCAAGGGTGCTCTTGGCCGGACTTCATACGAAGAAAGCAGGTTTTAATTTTTTTAGTTGGTTTTGTTAGTTGCAAGAGGCCCGCCGTAAAGTGGGCCTCTTGTTTTTTGGTGAATGCATCCCTTTCAGAAAAAAATGTCATCCTGAACGAAGTGAAGGATCTGGTCAAACAGTTGTGCGTGTTTCCGCTTCGTGGGTTGCAGATCCTTCACTGCGTTCAGGATGACAAACCGTATTTTTTTGCAAATTATTAATTTACAATGAGTTAAAAAATATTCATCATTCATCATTCATCATTCATCATTCATCATTCATCATTCATCATTCATCATTCATCATTCATCATTCATCATTCATCATTAACAAGCGTTCATTTTTCAAGCAATTTTTCAAACACCATCGCGCCCGCCAACATCAGGGGCAAAGCAGGAAACAACGTAACAACATTGGGCGTCATTCCGTTTTTTTCCAAAAATAGCAACCACATATCCAGTAGCAGCACGTGAATCAGGTACAGCGAGAAAGAGAAACTGCCCACCCACAAAAAGAATCGTTTCAGCCAGGCCAATCCGGTCAGGTACAGTCCGAAACACAAGGAAGTATAACCCGCCAGCGCCGGCATATCATTGAAAATTCGGCCGGGCGCACCCATGCGCCGAACCATCAAAAACATTAGCCCCATTGAAAGGGCCGCCACTATGCCGGTCAGCAAAACTTTTGCCATGAGCGACAAACGTTCGAAGCGCTGCCAAAGAATCGGAAATCCATTGTTGTGCCATTGTTTCCAGGCATCTGCCAAAGCCATACCCAGCGCAAACTCCCAGATAAATTGCAGCGAACAGCCGTTCCAGGTGCGGTGACTGCCCTTGTCCAGCGCATACGTCAGCACCCACCAGCCTGTCGAAATCAATAATCCTGTGAGCGCAAACGGCCAACGTCTCAGGCGGCGCAACATCGCCAGCAGCACCGGAAAAAGCATATAAAACTGTACTACCGCGCTGATAAACCAGAAATGCCCGCCAAACGACTCAATGTATTCATCCGAAAACATCTGATACAACAGCACACCAGCCAGCCAGGCGTCCCAGTCATTCGGGAAAAAACCCAGTGCATAATGCGCCAGTAAACTCAGCGTCAGCGCCACCACGAATGGCCACCAGACTTTCAACAGACGCCGCTGCCAAAAATCTACTGCCTGAAATGGTTCCCTGACCGACAACATCAGCCCGAAACCTGACAATAAAAAGAACAGATGAACGCCAGTGCCGCCAAAAGTAATTGCCTGTTGCAAGCCCTGCGAAAGTGGCGCTTTTTGCAGCAGGTGAAATACGACAATCGTAAAAATGGCGTAACCTCTGGCAAAATCTATGAACTCAATTTTTTTCATCGCTTCAGCCAGTTGGAAACATCGCCTGCATTCAGGCAATGCGCTGCCGTCAGCCCGCCTTTTCGGGCGACCATCAGGCCATATTTCACATCATGGATACCCTCGCGGCTGTGCGCATCGGGGTTGATGCTGATTTTGATGCCCCGGCGCATGGCTTCAGGAATGAGCGTCCAGTCAATATCCAGGCGGTGCGGATTGGCATTCAATTCAATGGCCACGCCGTGTTTTTGGCAGGCGTCCATCACGGCCGTCCAGTCCAGCGGGTAGCCTTCGCGGCTCAGCAAGAGCCGTCCGGTCGGGTGCCCCAATATGGTGGTGTACGGATTTTCGATGGCCCTGACGACCCGTTCAGTGGCCTTTTCGATGGCCATTTTCAGGTTGCTGTGTACCGACGCAATGACGAAATCAAAACCGGCCAGTATGTCGTCGGGATAATCCAATGAGCCATCGTTCAGGATGTCGCTTTCAATGCCTTTCAGGATGCGAAACGGCGCCATTTCCTGATTGAGTGCGTCAATTTCAGCCCATTGGGCCACGACCCTGTCTGCTTTCAGGCCATTGGCATAAAAAGCCGATTGGCTGTGGTCTGTAATACCGATATAGGCATACCCCAGCGAGCGTGCGTATTCGCACATGTCGCGCAGCGAATGCAGACCGTCGCTCCAGGTCGTGTGAATGTGCAGCACACCGCGCAGGGTTATGTCAAGTGCTGCTTTAGGTAAAATGGGGGGCTGGCCTCCTTCGGGCAACAAATCGCGTTGTTCGGGCCAAACAAAGGCAGTGCTTGAACGCTCGAAAACAGCCGTTTCGTCAGGTAAATTCCTGAAATCAACGCCTGCATTGTCACGGACAAACTGCTCGACAAACTCGCGGCTTCCCGTCAGTTTGAATTGTTTGGAACCCCATTCATCGGGCTGGCAAGTATGTACCCATACCGTGGCATTGTCGCCAATTCGAATTTTGTAGCCACCGCCTTCGGCGCTTTGTACAGAACGGTCATCGCTGTCTTCCAGGTTCAAGGTCAGCGCCTCGTTACTGGCGGCCAGCAATTCGACCTGGCTCACCACAGGGGCTGTCCGACGCAGATCGCCGACGGTTTCGATGCGCGCCGATGGCCAGCATTCGCGCAGCCATTGAATAGTTTGTTCGGCAGCGTCAAAAGCGGCGTCAAGGCGTAGTTTGTCGCGACTTTTAAAGAAATATTCCAGTTTTTTCTGAAGGTCTTCCTGCGTTTTCAGGCCAAAACCCTTGAATTCAATCAGTCGGTTTTCGTTGCAGGCATACCAGAGTTCGCCGACGGTTTCGATGCCCATATCTTTCCAGACGACGCGGACTTTCTTGGGGCCAAATCCGTTTACTTCGAGCATTTCCACCACGCCGGGCGGCGTTTTTTCGCGGTATTGTTCGAGAGTCGTCATGCGGCCGTTGCCGAGCAATTCCCGAATTTTGGAGGCAATGGCCGGGCCAACGCCCTTGATATTTTTGATGTCGGCATCGCTCATGCCTTCCAGCGGCGCATCAAGTTTGCGCAGGTTCAGGTAGGCATTTCTGTACGATCGTATGCGAAAGTCGTCTTCCTCATGCAATTCCATGAGGTTGGCCAGATCGTCGAAGGCGTAAGCGATTTGTTTGTTCGTCATGTTGAGGAGGCAGTCGGTTTATAACGGGCAAAGAAAATGAAAAACAGGATAAAGGTGGCAGGGAAAAGGTGAAGGATTCGCGGTCTCCGGCATTTGAAATATTCAGGAAAAACACCTGACTTTTCACGAGGAAAAACCTACAAAAAGATCATTGTCTCTCAACTTTTACCAACCGGATCATGGTGGTTCCGGCATCCGTGCGAATGTTCAATTGATACATACCTGGCGGCAAATGTCCGGCATTCAACCGTGTTGCCAGAGGTTGCTCCGGCTTGTGTTCCACCACTACCCTGCCAGCCATATCGAACAGGGTTAGTGCAGTCAGGCAAGCGCCGGATGACTTCACTTCAATCCATGAACCGACCGGATTGGGAAAAACCTGAATACCGCTCATTTGATCTATTTCATTTGTGCCCACTGTAACGCCGATGGTTTGTTGAATAATGTTTGCGCCGCAAGGGTTACTGGCCACCAAAGTCACCACAAACGTCCCATTTTCCGCGTACTGATGCTGTGGGTTGATGGCTTCTACAAAACCGGAACCATCGCCAAAATCCCAGGTGTACTGTGTCGCGCCAGCGCTTGAATTATTAACCTGAAGCACACCGCCGGGCAATAGTTGCGCCGTAAATCCCGCTACCGGAGCATCATATACCGCTACTTCGATGGTCGCCTGACTTTGGCTGCTGCCGACGCCGTTGCTCGCCGTCAATGTCACGGTGTAGGAACCACTGGCACTGTACGTCACTTCAGGATGAACCGACGACGAGGTGGCTGGCGTCCCGCCTGGAAATTCCCACGCAAACGACTGCGCATTATTGGAAGATGTATTTTCAAAGGTCACGACCACTGGCCCGCAGGATTGAACGGTATCCGGCGCTATAAAACTGGCCTCCGGCGAAAAGTAAATTGCTACAGGTTTGGTGATCGAAATGCTGTCGCAGCCATTCCAGACGGTAAACGTCACGGCATAGGTGCTGTCTTTGGGGAAAAAATGAACAGGAGCAGCTTCATGACTAATCGGACTGCCATCGCCAAAATTCCAGGTATAACCCAAGGCGTTTTGGCTGAAATTGACAAAAGTCACTGTATTGTCCGGCTGTAAAATATAGTCAAAATCTGCCGCAGGCGCTGGTAAAACAGTCAATGCAGATTCGGATGATTGAATTTCGTAGCAGCCCGGCCGAATGACACGGCAGCGCACTTTCAAGCCGGTTTGCGACAATTGTACATTCGGAATGACCAGTGTATCGCCATTATATCCGGGCCACATGAGGTTAGCCAGAATGTCCGCCCAGCCGTTGCCGGCATTGATTTGCCATTGATAATTCCATACGCCTGTGTTGGCCGCAATGCCGAACACCGCGTTTTGGCCAAGGCATACGGTATCTGGTATTTGGGCAGAAATCAGGACTGGTGCGAGGTTGTTGTTATTATCCTGAGGCACGACATTTAATGCTCCCAAAACGCCCGAACTGCCGTATGCGGCATTGCTTGTGCTACCGACGCAACCATTGGTGGATAAGGTGATGATACCTGGCGCTCCGCCCTGTGGCACACCGATGCCTGTCAGGTTGGTACTGATATGCCCTCCTGCGCCGCCGCCGCCGGGGCCGTTGCAACGGTCATTATTCAGGTTGGCAGTGTTGCCGCCGCGGCCGCCATCTGCCCGAACCGTCGCATTGGATATACCGGATGAGACATCTAATTGAATATACCCGCCTGCGCCGCCGCCACCCGCACCATCGCCAGTAGCAGTCCGGGCTGATGCGCCATTAGCAGTTATGACAGCATGACTGCCCTCTATACGCCCTGCGCGAACCATGACAATGCCGCCGCCATTGGCTCCGTCGCTGCCTGTCCCGTTGTTGCTGTGGCCAGCGCCGCCGCCGCCGCCCAGATAAATGCGATGGTCATTGACGTTAAGTCCGCGACCACCAAGGCCAGGGAAGTAACCATCGCAGCCGAAGGTGGCTGGTTCGTCGTTTTCACCACCTTGTCCGCCAGCCGATGTATTGCCGCCACCGCCACCACCGGAGTTGTGGTCGTTGCCGCCGCCGCCGCCATTGGCCTGAGGTCCGCGCCCAAGTTCCTGACCAGGCAGTATTTTGGCGATGCCTTCGCCTTTGGTACCGCCGCGCCAATTACCCAGCCCATAAACATAACCGGATTCGCCCACCACCCAGGAGCAATTATTGTTCGGTGCTACATACGCTACCCCGCCGCGAAAGCCGCTGCCGTCGGCAATAATTGGCGCATTCAAGGTTAAGGCGCCACTGACTTCCAGCGCCATTACGCCTCCGGTTTGGCCATTCCCCGGCTGTGGTCGAAGCGTATCCTGTACAATTACATTGACAAAACGGGGAATACTGACTGCCTGAAACTGCCCGGCAACCCAGTTGTGCCGAAAGCGGTATCTGACAAAAATATCCGAACTGCCCACAGAATCAATTTCATTGCGCTCGTATTGCCCGGCCATTCCCAGGGTCTGAATGCTGCCAAACTGTGCATTATTGGAAGTCTGGATACTCGCGCCCTGCATTTGAATCAGTAACAACGCATCGCCTTGTCGGAAACCGGTCGTATCGTTTACGATCAGGCGACCCAGGCAAGTATCTATCGCGGTAATGGTGGTATAATGGTTGATAATTCCGCTAATGGCCGTATTTTGGCTGTTTAATGACAACGCGATACTCCAAAAACAAATCAGAAGAAGGGGAAATTTTATCATGTCAACTAAAGTGGTATTGCCGGGAAAAGTGTTTTGGGGCACCTTTGTATAAGAACTTGTTCGTAATTTTATGCACGAGGTCACATTATCCATTTTCAAATAAACCTTCACCAATTCCATCATCATTCCATCATCCCTGCCGACTTATGGATCACATCAAACTCTGCATTGTTGAAGACGAAATCGAGTTTCAAGACTGGATACTTGACGAATTAAGCGCTGACCCTCGCTTTGAATGCCTGGGGGTTTTTGATACTGCCGAAGCCGCTTTGCGCAAAATTCCGCTATTGCGACCGGATATTGTACTCATGGACCTGGGTTTAAATAAAAGTGAAATGAAAGGACATGAGTGCATGTTGCGGCTTAAACTCATCAGTCCTGACATGAAATTTATCGTCATTTCTTCTTTCAGCGACGACGACAAGGTGTTTGAAGCCCTGAAAGTCGGCGCAGGCGCATACATCGTTAAAGGCGATATTTCCAAAACGTTGCTGACGGTTATCGAAGAATTTTACCTGGGCGGCGCGCCTATGTCGCCCGAAATTGCCCGAAAAGTACTGATGAGTTTTCACAAACCAGCTGAAGACATGGCGTTGTTGCAAACCCTGTCGGATCGGGAACGCGCCGTTTTGGAGCCGTTGTCAAAAGGGTTTTTGTACAAGGAAATTGCCGACATGCTGCCCAATGAAAACGATCCCAACAAAAACATTTCCGAAGGCACGGTTAAGAAGCACGCCCACAATATTTACCAGAAATTGCAGGTCAACAATCGCGTTGAGGCCATCAGAAAATATTTGAACTGGTTCTGAACCATAACATACGCTACCTTTGAGCGCCGCGGCAGATGAATGTCCGGCCCTTCAGGTCATGTCCAACCCGAAACGAATTATCCTCGGCGTTACAGGTTCTATTGCAGCGTACAAGGCCGCACACCTGACGCGTCTTATGATCAAAAAAGGCGCAGAAGTTCAGGTGCTGATGACGCATGCTGCCACGGATTTTATTGCTCCGCTGACGCTATCCACGCTGTCGAAAAAGCCTGTTATCACCGATGTTCACAGCGAATCGGCCTGGAACAACCACGTCGAACTCGGCCTTTGGGCGGATGCCCTGCTGATCGCGCCGGCATCAGCCAATACGCTGGCCAAATTGGCCAACGGCCTCTGCGATAATGTGGTCAGCGCCGTTTACCTGTCGGCGCGCTGTCCGGTTTTCGTCGCTCCGGCCATGGATGTGGACATGTGGCGTCATCCGGCGACACAAGCCAATATCCGCCGATTGCAGGAACACGGCGTACACATCATCCCGGTCGGGCATGGTGAATTAGCCAGCGGCCTCATCGGCGACGGGCGAATGGCCGAACCCGAAGAAATCCTCGATTTTACAGAAAAAACACTGCTCGACCTGAAAAGTCGGCAAGGCAGCCTTACTGGCAAAACAGCGCTGGTTACCGCCGGTCCGACCCACGAAGCACTCGATCCCGTGCGCTTCATTGGCAATCATTCGAGCGGTAAAATGGGCATCGCCATCGCGCAGGAACTCGCCAATCGTGGCGCCGATGTTCGCCTGGTGTTGGGGCCGGGCACTACTTCGCCTCCTGAGGATAAACGCATCACTGTCGTCAGGGTGCGTTCGGCTCAGGAAATGTACGACGCCTGCGAACCGGCATTCGAGCCATCCGACATTGTCGTGCTGGCTGCTGCCGTCGCTGATTATCGCCCCGCCGAAGTATCGGACGTGAAAATCAAAAAGAAAGACACCGACATGAACATTGCGCTGGTGCGCACGATTGACATTGCCGCCACGCTGGGCAAGAGAAAGCGCAAAGGGCAGGTGTTTGTCGGTTTTGCCCTCGAAACCAACGACGAGGAAGCCCATGCCCTCGGCAAACTGGAACGCAAGAATTTCGATTTCATCGTACTCAATTCGATGCGCGATGCCGGCGCCGGTTTTGGCCACGACACCAACAAAATTACCATCCTCCACCGCTCCGGTCAGCGCAAGGAATATCCCCTGAAATCCAAGACATCCGTCGCTGCTGATATTGTTGATGAAATTCAGGCAACATGATAGCCAACCAGAAAGCCTTTTGGTGCGTCAGGGCGATAAATGGTATGTAAAAAGGTATGGGGTAAAGGGTTAAGGGTGAAAGGCATGGGGCGAGCAATTCGCCCATAACCCAATCATCAGTTTAACCCATACCCGATTCCCGACTCCACAACAAAAAATAACGATGTTGAATAAAATTCTGCTTCTCTTTTTTGCCTGTTTCATAGCCCAAATGGCTAATGCGCAGGGCGAATTGAATGCCAGCGTGCGCGTTTCCACGCCTCAGTTGCAACGTACCGAGCGCCGCGTTTTTGACGAACTGGAAATAACGCTCAAAACCTTCCTGAACACCACCAAATGGACCAGCGACATCTATGAGCCTGACGAGCGCATCGAATGTAATTTCATTCTGACCATTTCGGAAGAATTGGATAATAATGGTTTTAAGGGCGAACTGGCGGTGCAAAGCACCCGGCCGGTGTATGGTTCAGGCTACAAAACGGCCTTGTTGTCGCACCTTGACAAGGATATCACATTTACGTACGAGCAAAATCAGCCCATCGAGTTTGTACTCGACAATGCTGAAAACCCCAATCTGGCGGCCTTGTTTGCTTTTTACGCTTATGTAATTCTGGGACTTGATTATGATTCCTATGCCCTGTATGGTGGTGACAACTACTTGCTGAATGCGCAGCAGATTGTCCAGAATATTCAGAACTCCAGCACCAATAATACAGCCGGCTGGCGTCCTTCAGATGGCGGTAAAAACCGCAACCGTTACTGGATTATTGAAAACCTGATGAATCCGAGGGTTAAACCTTTCAGGGCTGCCATGTACACCTACTATCGCAAAGGCCTGGATACATTTACGGCCGATCAGGACGGCGCCAAATCTGAAGTCCTGAAAGCGCTCGAAGAGGTGGAAAAAGTGAACGTGGCGTATTTCAACTCCATGATTGTACAAATGTTTGCCAACGCCAAGCGTGACGAACTGGTTGAAATGTGGAAAATCGGCGGCAAACCGCAGAAAGAACGTGTGATTCAGATAATGAGTAAAATTGACCCGGCCAGTGGTGCGCGTTATCGCGAAATCGGGTTTTAAGCGTGTGTTCGGGAATTCGGTTTGTGCCGAAGTTATTTCGAACCATAAGGCATAAAAGACAAACGCCTCATAGCATTGCTACGAGGCGTTTTTGATTTCAGGCGTTTAAACCTGAGAATCAAAAAAGGCTGTCCCCTTTACATTGGCCTCGGATGAATGACGCTCTAGTGCTACCCTGGCTTTGCATCCACCCTTTTCGAAAGAGAACAAGCCTTATTTCTTAAGCTTGTCATGGAAATCTCCCGCCGCTTGAACGGAAGGATGGACAAAGAAACGGAATTTTTTTTTGCTGCAAGATTTTTTTTCGTTTTTTTTTAGCAACGTGCATTTTTTTTCTTTCAGGCCAAACACTACCCTGCAACTGATCGCAAAATGGTGCTGTCGAGAGATAAATTACGTTAGCCAAATCACTTAGAGGTTGTTTTGCGCAGGATAACTAACTTGCACGCCATGAGCATCACACTTTCCGACATCATTTCTGCGCATGAGCGCATTCGGCCTTATATCCACCGGACGCCTGTGTTGCGTTGCAGCAGCATTGACCGCATGGCGCAAGGCGAACTGTTTTTCAAATGCGAAAATTTTCAGAAAATCGGCGCTTTCAAAATCAGGGGCGGCATGAATGCAGCCCTGAGCCTGGCGCCTGATGAACTGGCCAAAGGGCTGGCTACTCACTCGTCGGGCAATCACGCGCAGGCCATAGCGCTGGCGGCGCAACAGTTGGGCGTACGCGCATGGATCGTAATGCCTGAAACATCGCCGACGGTTAAGGTAAACGCCGTCCGTGGTTACGGTGCGGAAGTGATCTTTTGCGCGCCCAACCAACAGGCGCGCGAAACCGCCATCCAACAAGTGATCGCCGAAACAGGTGCGACATTTATTCATCCTTTTGATAATGCGCGCGTCATCACAGGGCAAGCCACTTGCGCCAAAGAACTTATTGAGGATGTCGCTGGTCTGGAGGCCATCATTGCCCCGGTTGGCGGCGGTGGTTTGCTGTCGGGCACGGGTTTGAGTGCCCATTATCTTTTGCCCGGCGTGCCCGTGTATGCTGGCGAACCCGAAGGCGCCGCCGACGCTGTATTGAGCATTAAAAGTGGTAAAGTTGAAAAAGCGCCCTATGTCAAAACCATCGCCGACGGTCTGATGACCACCTTGAGCGATCAAACGCTGGGTTATATTTCAAAGCACGTTCGGGAAATATACACCGTTTCGGAAGATGAAATAAAATCTGCCCTTCGGCTTTTACTGGAGCGCATGAAAATTGTGGTCGAACCCAGCAGCGCCGTTGCGCTGGCCGCTGTACTCAAGCATCCTGAAATATTTGCCGGCAAAAAAACAGGCATTATCCTCAGTGGCGGCAATGTTGATTTGTTGGGTTAGGATGGCGCTGACGCGCCATTTGATATGGTTAGAAATTGTTAGAATGCTCGCTGACGCTCGCGTTTGATATAGTTTGAATTGCGCTTACGCGCCGTGTGAAATGGTTAGAAATTGTTAGAATGCTCGCTGACGCTCGCGTTTGAAGTTGTTAGAAGTTGTTACTGAATATGTTCTCTGTGTACTCTGCGTTGTACTCTGTGTACTCTGTGTTAGAAAAAAGGGAGTGTTCGGCAGTGTTCAGATTTCCAAGTTGGTATTTCTACTGAATCGGCGCGCCAGCGCCTTCTAACCACTTCAAACGCGAGCGCCAGCGAGCATTCAAACAATATCTAACCACATCAAACAATATCGAACAATTTCAAACGGCGCGTCAGCGCCTTCTCACCACTCATTCCCGGGGTAAGTTCTTTGTAAATGCTGCATTTCAGCCAGGATAAAGCCCAGATGCTCGGTGTGCCGACCTTGTTTCCCGCCTTTTTGCATCCAGTCATTGTCGGGTTTTTGGAGCGTAGCCTCCTGAAGAATACTGTCTACTTTAGTTTGCCAAAATGCTTTGATCTGTTGCAGATCGGGCGCGACACCTTGAGTCAGCAAATCATTGTCCAACTCATCGGCGGTGCAAAGTTCACCCGCATACATCCAGAGCGAATCGAGGGCTGTTTGCATTTTTTGGTGGCTGACTGCTGTGCCGTCGCCGAGGCGTACGACCCATTCGGATGAAAAACGCAGGTGGTAAGTCGCTTCCTTGAGCGCTTTTTCAGCAATGGCGGCCAGTTGCGGCACATTGCTTTTGGCTAACCCATTCAGGAAGGCAAAATTCCAGGCGTCGAAAAAAAACTGTCGCATGATGGTATGCGCCCAGTCGGTATTGGGTTGTTCGACGAGCAGGAAATTCTGGAATTCATGCGCATCGCGGAAGTAAGCGATATCATCTTCGGAGCGCCCCTTACCTTCCAGTTCGCCAGCGAACGTATAGTACATGCGCGCTTGCCCGAGCAAGTCCAGCGCAATATTGGTCATGGCGATATCCTGTTCCAAAACAGGGCCGTGCCCGCACCATTCACTGATGCGTTGAGCGAGGATCAAAACGTTGTCGCCAAGTCGGATGGCGTAGTTGATTACCGGGTGTTTATCTGATGTCATGACTGTTTGAAATTGCATTCCGGTGCTAAGGTCGGTCATCTTTTGACATTTTCCGTTTTCAAAAATAATTGCATGAATCAATGCAATTACATTCGCGGTCAATACTACATCTCTTTCCACCTTTTCAACCCAACCTTTACAATGTTGAGACTAATTACCTTACTCTTCATGGTGGTGTTTTTTGCCGGATCGGCTGAAGCGCAGCGGGCATGGACCGATGTTCCTGAAGCGCAAACGCTTCCCTCCGGCGAACGTCGAATTGTGCCAAATGTTTACAGAGCGGTGCGATTTGACATCCAACAGTTGCAATCCGTGCTGGCGGCAGCGCCGGTGCTGGATCTGCAAAACCAGAGCAGTCCTGAAAGTCTGCCAGTGCTGGATTTGCCCATGCCCAACGGTGTTTCCGGTCGTTTTCGCATTTACGAAACGCCTGTGATGCACCCTGATTTGCAGGCAAAATTTACGGGTATCCGCACGTACACCGGACAGGGCATTGACGATCCGACCGCAAGATTGAAGTGCGACCTCACTCCCTGGGGTTTTCACGCCATGGTGATGTCGGCTACTTCCGGCACAATTTACATTGATCCGTACGTACACGGCAATACCGAGTATTACAGTGCTTATTTTAAAAAGGATTATCCGGTTTCCAAGTCAAATCTGGAGTGGGAATGCGGTGTAGAAGACGCGATTAAAATTGATTACGGTACTGAATTGCCAGAATTTCAGGGCGATGGCAAAATACGCCGCTACCGCCTGGCGCTGGCTTGCACCGGTGAATATGCTGCTTTTCACGGCGGAACAAAACCGCTGGTACTGGCAGCCATGAATACCACCATGAACCGCGTAAATGGTCTGTATGAAAATGACTTCTCCGTAACGATGCAGATCGTCCCCAACAATGATCTGATTATTTACCTGAATGCTGCAACTGACCCTTACACCAATAATGACGGCGCAACCATGTTGGGACAAAACCAGACGACTTGCACCAACCTCATTGGCTCGGCTAACTACGACATTGGCCACGTGTTCAGCACTGGTGGTGGCGGTATTGCCGGACTTGGCGTTGTTTGTAATGCAGGAAATAAAGCACGCGGTGTCACCGGCGGCCCTGCTCCTGTGGGCGACCCGTTCGATATTGACTATGTAGCGCACGAAATGGGTCACCAATTCAGTGGCAACCATACGTTTAATAACTGTGGCAGTGCAAATGCTCAACCTTCAGCAGTTGAACCAGGCAGCGGCACGACCATCATGGCCTACGCAGGTATTTGCGGCGCTACGCAAAACGTTCAGAGCAACAGCGACGACTATTTCCACGCATACAATGTTGCGGAAATGGGCAATTTCATTTACAACAGCACGGGCAATGTTTGTCCGGTAAAAATCACTACGGGCAATAACACACCCCTCGTCAATGGCGGCCCCAATCGCACCATTCCGAAATCCACGCCTTTCGATCTGACAGCAACAGGCTCGGATATTGACGGCGATACGCTGACCTACACCTGGGAGCAAATGGATCAGGGCGGTACTTCCCCCCCGGCAACGACCAATGCTACGGGATGTAACTTCCGTTCGTTTAAAGGGACAACCTCGCCGACGCGTACCTTCCCGCGTATGCAGGACATCGTGACCAATGCCAATCCGAAATGGGAAAAATTGCCTTCCGTGGCGCGCACGATGAATTTCCGCGTCATTGCCCGTGATAACGACTGGCAGAGTGGAAGTACTGAATTTGATAATGTGTTGATTACCGTAGACGGCGCCTCCGGTCCATTTCAGGTAACAGAACCCAATACAAATGTCTTGTGGTATGTCGGCGACACCAAGACCGTCACCTGGAATGTAAATGGAACCAATGCAGGCAATGTTAACTGTGCCAATGTGAGCATTTTGCTCTCTACCGATGGCGGTTACAACTATCCTGTTGTATTGGCTGCTTCAGTGCCCAATAATGGTACTGCAAGTATTGTCGTACCGAATAACGTGTCCAGTACTTGCCGTGTACGCGTACAGGCCGTTGGCAATATTTTCTTTGATATTTCAAATGCCAATTTCAGGATTGAAGTGCCACCAGTACCGACTTTCCTGCTGTCAACTTCTACCTCAAGCCTGACTGCCTGCGCTGGCGAAACGGCCAGTTTCTCCGCTACGCTCAATAGCGTCTTAGGCTTCACGACAGCGGCAGATGTTGCTGTCACTGGCGGCCCTGCGGGTGCAACCATCGCTGTAACGCCTAACCCGGTAACGCCTACCGGCACTGCCAACATCAGCATTTCAGACCTGACGCCGGCAATGGCTGGCAATTACACCCTGACGCTCACCGTTACGGCTGGTACAGAGGTAAAAACAGCCACTATAGCCCTGGAAGTTCTGCCTGGCCAACCAGCAACGCCATCCCTGACCTCGCCTGCAGACGGCGCCAGTGGACTGGGCGCTAACGTGACCCTTAACTGGGATGCAGCTACTTTTGTGGATAATTATACTGTTCAGGTAGCTACTTCGCCATCTTTTAGTGCAGGGGCAATTGTCTGGACAAATTCACCAGTCACTAACTCGGCGACAACAGTCAACCTGACGCCCGGACAAGTATATTACTGGCGTGTAGCAGCCCAAAACGATTGCGGAACTACTGATTATTCTGCGGTTCGGGCATTTCAGGTCAATACGGCCAATTGCGGTTGGGCTTATGATTACAGCGGCCCCGCAGTTGTCATTGATGCCAATTCTGTCAATACCGTTACTTCAACCATCAACGTTTCGGACAATTTCGAAATTTCCGATTTGAATATTTTTCTTCAAGTAACGCACACCTGGGTGGGCGACCTGAAGGCACAACTCACTACGCCTGCTGGTACCGTAATTGACCTGTTTGATCAACCTGGCGTACCGCTTGATAACTTTGGTTGCGGTGGCGATAACGTTGACCTTGTATTTGACGATCAAGCCACCAACACTGCGGCACAATTGGAAGCGCTGTGTAATGGCACCGCTCCGGCACTGGGAGGAACCTATCAACCTGTCGGATTTCTGGCCGCAGCAGACGGTCAGTCTGTTTCCGGCACCTGGACATTAACAGTATCAGACAATTTTGCCGAAGATGGTGGTGAAATTACTTCATGGGGTATTGAAGCGTGCAGCGATGGCACATTGGCGGCTGGCGAAATGAATGCTGTGGTTGACCTGTCATTGCCAGCCGGAACAACGGCGACCATCGGGATGGCCAACCTGGATATGAACCTTTCAGGCACGGCAGCACAAGGCGTTTACACGGTCATTACGGTGCCTTTGTATGGTCAGTTGCTGTTAAACGGCACGCCACTTTCCGTAGGCAGTACGTTCACACAGGCCGATGTGAATGCCGGAAATCTGGTATATCAACATGATGGCGGCCCGCAAACCTTCGACTGGTTTTATTTCGACGCCCTGGATCAGGAAGATTTCGGTTGGGTGCACTATACACCGTTGCACTTTAACATTACACAAAATAACCTGACCGCTTCAGCCAGTCAGACACAGGCTATTTCCTGCTTCAACGGCACGAACGGACAAATTACCGTAATGGCTTCCGGCCTGAATGGCGATTATACCTACAGCATCAACGGCGGTACTCCTCAGGTATCCAATGTGTTCAGCAATCTCGGTCCCGGCGTTTACACGGTTACCGTAATTGGCCAGTTCGGATTTACTGCAACCTCCAATACGATTACACTTGACAATCCGGCAGCCATCGTAGCGAGTTCTTCAGTTACTGACGACGATGTAACAGTTACTGCAACGGGTGGCGCTGGCTCACTGGAGTACAGCCTCAATGGCATGACCTTCCAAACCAGCAATACCTTCCTTGATTTGAGCAACGGCGTTTATACCATTACCGTCAAGGATGCCAATAACTGCACAGTAACCACGCAGGCTATTGTCGCTGTCAATACGCTGATTACTACCCTTCAGGTCGGTGCTGCCGTTACTTGCAATGGCGGCAGCAACGGTACTGTCCTGGTGGAAGTTGGCGGTGGACAAAGTCCGTTTGAATTTAGCCTGAATGGCGGATCATATCAGAATTCAAATGTCTTTACCGGCCTGCCGGCAGGCACCTACACGGTTACGGTTCGCGATGCATTAGGATTTGAAGGCACGACCAACTCGGTTACGATCAACGAACCAACGGCCATCGAAACAAGCGGCTCAGCCAACCTGAATATTATTACTGTAACAGCTACCGGCGGTACAGGAACACTCAGCTACAGCCTGAATGGTAGCGCACCACAATCCACAGGCGTATTCACAGCGCCCGCCAACGGCAACTACCTGGTGATCGTATCAGATGCCAATAGTTGTACTGCTGTTCAAGCGGTTAATGTGTCCGTACCGGCTCTGCAGGGCAGTGTCGTTGCGAGCAGCAACATCAGCTGTTATGGCGCCAACAACGGCAGTATTGAGGTACAGGCTACACAAGGTCTTCCGCCATACCAATACAGCCTGAACGGCGGTGCATTCCAGAGCAGCGGCTCATTCACCGGATTGGCGGCAGGCGCTTATACTGTCGAAATTCGCGATGCATTTGGCGGGCAAGTTTCTGTCAATCAGTCTGTTACAGAGCCTGCTCAAATCGGTATTCAGGTATCCGTGACCGGCAATGACGCTACTCTATCATTCAATAGCGGCGTTTCGCCTTACATATACACGCTGAATGGCGTACCAAGTGCACCAACCACTAACCTGCCCAACGGCAATTATCAGGTAGTGGCTACCGATGCTAACGGTTGCACGAACAGCACCAGCTTTACAGTTAACTACACCCTTCCAACGGCAACATCACAAGTGAACGACCCGGACAAATGCGACGGTCTGGCGAATATTGTTGTTTTGGCCCAGGGTGGTACGCCGCCTTACGAGTATGCTATCAACGGTGGCGCATTCCAGAACGGAAATATCTTTGCTGACTTGCCACAGGGTAACTACACCGTCGTGGTGAAAGATGCACTGGGCGACCAGACAACTCCGTTTGCAGTGGCGCTGCAACCAAGCACCTCTCCAGTGATCAGTGCAGCAGCAGTCGGCGATAGCATCGTAGCTAGCGCAACCGGCGGTCAGGCGCCATACCAGTTCAGCATTGACGGTGTGGCATTCCAGTCTTCGCCTATTTTTGCTGACTTGCCCAATGGCACCTACACCGTGACGGTGCGTGATGCCAATGGCTGCCTGCATGAAGTTGGTGTTGTGGTATTTGTAAGCGGCACTGTTGAGCCTGCATCGGCCTGGGGATTATTGGTGTCGCCCAACCCAAGCGCCGGTCTGTTCCGTTTGTCATTTACCAATGCGCCAAACGTATTGCGTGCAACGCTGTTTGACCTGGCCGGACGCAAATTGGATCAAATTGATTTTGGTAAGGTTTCAGGCGATTTCAACACTGAAATTGACCTGCAACAACTGCCGCAAGGCATGTATTATCTGCAACTCAGCGACGGCCAGTCTGTTGGCGCGGTCCGGTTGAGTGTTGTTCGATAAGTATCATGTAATTCAAATGGGGCGAAGGGCAATAGCCGCCACCGCTCCTTCATACTAAAACATGAGTCATCCCGAATTTTGGGGTGGCTCATGTTTTTTATATAGTAGCTATTAAAAAAAGGAAGACCCTCTCTTATTTTAGTGGCCTGCCTCGCGCGAACGCTTACTTCATCTCTTTATCCGTCTTCACCTCCCCGCTTTCGTCCACCAGGGCCAGTACCACGCGGCGGTTCCATTTGCGGTTTTCGGGCAGGTCATCGCCGCCGTCGTCGGCATTGGGCGCTGCGGGATCGGCTTCACCAAATACCTTGATATACATACGGTCGGCCCGTATGCCTTTATTGATCAGAAAATTGCGCGCTGATCTGGCCCGATTGGTGGCCAATTGCACATTAGCCTGCGCCGAACCGACGCCGTCGGTATAGCCCAGCAGTTTGAGGCGCAGTTTGGTATTTTGCGACATGATATCGGCTACTTCTTTAAGCACCTCGCGCGATTCCTGATTGAGACTGTAACGACCGAAATCGAAGTAAATATTGCGCAGTGTGGATTCGCGCTGTTTGTCCTGCACGAAAATGACGCCATTGCGGAAATAGGGGCACCCATGTCCGCAAAGCAGGCGTTGCTCTTCAATATCAATGACTGTGGCGAAAGGGAAGCCTTTTTCCTGAAGTTCAAACTGGACTTTTTCGGCTTCATCGCGGGTTTTGTACGAACCGGCCAGGTAGCGGTACATGCCCATCTGGTCGCTGGTTTCGATGAAATGTTCCAGCCCTTTGTCATGGAAGTAGGAGGCTGGCATTTGCTCGCCAAAGGCGGCAATCTGAACCCTGAAATCCTGCGCTGACAAGGCCAGGCAGCAGCATAAAAAAATCGGAAAGAGGATGATGCGATGCATGGTGTTGGATGAGTAAATCGGCAGGAAAACTGCCGAAAATAGTTGCTACTGGATGAAAAATAACGGTATGGTGCATGTAAACAAATCATATCCGTTTGTTGAATAGAAATTCAGCATGACAAAGGTACATCATGCACTAAAAACCAACTTCATTTTGTCAACTTTGGCTTTTTGTAAACAAATCCTCGCGCTCCGAAAATTGACGGGCTATCTTCGGCGCTCATTTTTACAGTCAATCCTAAGTAATTTTGAATGAGATTGTCTCATAAGTCATAAAATCGAGCAAATTAGTTTAACCGCTAATAACGCTAAATACGCTAAGTTTTTGATTTTCAATATTTTGCGTATTTAGCGTCATTAGCGGTTAATCATAAAAAGCACAGAATCGCTACTGATGAGACAGCCTCCTTGAAAATCAAGGAAATCAATCATGGAAATCTTCAAAATTATTTAAATCAGGGTACATTTTTTCGCAAGATGAAACAAACGTTAATCCTTTTCCTTTTTCTCCTGACCCAGGTAACCATTGTTTCGGCGCAGCAAGCGACGGAAATCTATTCAGATGTGCAAGTGTCGCTTCGGAATGGCAAAACCCTGGCACAAGTTGCCCGTACGGGCGTTGATGTAGATCACGCCATTCATTACCCCGGCAGGTACGTACAGGTTGTGGTGAATCAAAAAGAACTGCAACAACTCCGCCAGCAGGGTTTTGAATGTCAGGTCATGATTGATGACCTGTCAAAGCACTACCTCGAACACAAAAACGATCCTGCGCAGCCGCGCGGTCAGGATTGCCAGACGAGTACCAGTCAAAATAACTGGCAGACGCCAGCCAACTATACCTATGGTACGATGGGCGGCTACCACACCTACGATCAGATGATGGCCGTGCTGGACGATATGCACGCCAAATTCCCGAACCTGATCTCGGCCCGCGCCATCGTCAGTGATACCATCCTGACACATGAAGGGCGTCCGTTGTGGTATGTAAAAATTTCGGACAATCCCGATCAGGACGAAGCAGAACCAAAGGTTTTATACACCGCCCTGCACCATTCCCGGGAGCCTAATTCGGCGTCGCAGTTGTTGTTTTATATGTGGCATTTGCTCGAAAACTACACCACCGACCCGGCTATCGGCTATTTGCTCAACAATGAAGAATTGTATTTTGTGCCCTGCGTCAATCCTGACGGCTACATCTACAACGAAACGACCAACCCTGAAGGCGGCGGCTTCTGGCGCCTGAACAGACGCCCCAACGACGACGGTACTTATGGTGTTGACCTCAATCGCAACTATGGCTGGGAATGGGGCTATGACGACGATGGCTCGTCGCCGGTCCCCGGCAGCCAGACCTATCGCGGCCCATGGGGATTTTCAGAACCTGAAACCCGCACCCTGCGCGATTTTCACCGTAAAATTGATTTTACGTTCACCTTGAATTACCACACACGCGGCAACCTGCTGATCTATCCCTGGGGCTACAGCGACCAGTTGGCCGACTCGTCATTTTTTAAGTTTTCAAGATTCTTTACCCGCGAAAACCATTACACCACCGGAGTAGCCACCGAAACAGTGGGCTACAACGTAAACGGCACTTCCGACGACTGGATGTATGGCGAAACAGGTTCGATGGCATTCACGCCGGAAGTCGGTTTGCCGGCGGATGGTTTCTGGCCGCCGGAATCCAAAATTGACGGATACAACAAGGACAATGTGTGGCAAAACCGCGTCATGGCGCTTTCAGCCCTGCGCTTTGGTGAGGTGGAAGACCTGAATGGCGAACTTTTATCCTCGTCAAGCCTGAATATTGATCTGGCTGTGCGTCGCTGGGGATTTCAGGATGGCGCTTTCACGGTGTCCATGACGCCCCTGACCAGCAATGTGGTTTCTGTGTCAACCAGCCAGCCCGTGGTGAATTTGCAGCAGTTTGAGCAGAAAGTCGTCACATTCAATGTCGTGCCGGCAGCCGGTGTGGCCAATGGCGAAATCATGCAGTTTTTGGTCAAATTAGACAATGGCTTCTACACGGAAGTGGATACGCTGACCAAACATTTCATTGCCGGAACATCCATGACAGCACTTAATGACGACTGCTCAAATCAGCAAAACTGGCAAGGCGACTGGCAGATCACAACCGAATCCTTTGTGTCCGCGCCAACCAGTATGACGGATTCTCCAAATGGCGACTATCCGCCGAACGTGACGTCGCTCTGCACTACTGATGCGCTGGTGAGTTTGCCAGATAATGCCCTGAACCCGCAGTTGAGGTTTTTCGCTCGGTGGGCATTTGAGGAAGATTACGACTACGCCGCCGTGCAGGTGCAATCCAGTTCCGGCTTTTTTGAAAGGCTTTGCGGTCGTTACACAGAGCCTGGCGTCATTAGCCAGCCTGAAGGAGAACCTGTATTTGATGGTATTCAGGAAACGTGGGTCGAGGAGTGCATGAGCCTTTCAGACCTGATCGGTGAAACATTCCAGTTGAGTTTCGAACTGGGCGCCGACGGTTTCCTGCAATACGATGGTTTTTATTTCGATGACGTGCGCATCACTTACGTCAATCAGGAAAGCGGCGTGGAAACCATTCTGCCGCTTGAGCGTTTCCGCCTGCTGCAAAACCAGCCCAATCCGGCGTCAGATTTCACGACCATACGCTGGAATCAGGCATTGACTCAGGGCGACAAAGACGCTGAGGCAATATTGTTGGTCGTGAATGCGCTGGGTAAAACCGTGCTGATGCAAACCGTTCAGGTTAACACAGAATCCTCCTGCCAACTGGACGTTCGTTCGATGGCACAAGGCGTTTATACTTGTTTTGTGAAAACTGCTTCGGGGCAATCAGCACCCGTCAAAGTGACGGTACTGCGTTGATTGGTTATTTGTTGAATTGGTTATTTGGTTATTTGTTTTCATCATTCAACAGATAACCAAATAACCAGTTCAACAAATAACCAATCAATTCAACTTCTCCATATCCCGAATCAGGATCGTATTTCGGTTGAAATGGATGAGGTTTGATTTTTTCAATTCATTCAGAATGGCCGTGACGGTCTGGCGGCTCGCTCCGACGAGGTTAGCGATGTCTTGCTGCGTCAGGCTGTGTTTCACCATGGTTTCGAAGCCGACCTGACGGCCGCGTTCGTCGGCGCTTTCTTTGAGGAAGGCCACCACGCGTGAGCGCACATCTTTGAGGATGAGTGATTCCCAGTGTCGTTCGGCGCGGCGAAGGCGTTCGCCAAGCATCAGCATGATGGCTTGCGACAATTGGAAATTTTGCTGCATTAATTTTCGGAAATCTTCGACTCGAATAACGAAATAGTCAATCTCGCGGGTCATGGCACAGGCGAATTCTGTGCGTTTGATTTCGCCGGTCAGGCCCAGCTCGCCGAACAATGACAAAGGGTGCTGTATGCTTTTAATGATCTCGCGTCCATCGGGCGAGTAGATGCCGATTTTGACCGAACCATTGGCTAAGAAAAAAATACTGTCACTGGGTTCGTCAGCCAGATAAACGTATTCGTATTTCTGCGCCGAACGCCGTTCGGAAATTTGCGACAGCAACTGGATGTCTGCTTCGTTCAGGGTGCTGAGGATTGGAAATTGACGGAAGATTTGTTGTACCGTTGGAGCATTCATTGTTACACTGCTAAGGATTAGAAAAGAAGTACGGGAAAATACTGCTTTAACTAAAACTGTGCCATAATTAACGCAGTGAAAAAAGCGACCCTAACCTCGCCGCTTCCTCAGCCAAACCCGCCGTAAACTCTTCGGAGAATACGAAAAAATGGTGAATTGCTACAGGTAAAATATCCACGCCTTCGATGCCGATGACAGACTCTACGTGCTGACGCGGCATCCCGCTGATGCGTTCCAGATGACTCCACATCGCTTCGTCATATTGAGGCCAGGGCAACTGCGGGTGTG
>JADZBJ010000288.1 GCA_020852155.1 Saprospiraceae bacterium
GACGTTGTGCCAAACACTGATCGGCGAATTCAAAAAATTTTCCTTCCCGAACAGCAACCTCAACACGGTTACCCTCAAGGCGGAAGCTTTCACCGCAGCCGTATTATTGAGATTATCAGCCAGCCAAAACAAATCGGACGAAATTAATCAGCAACTGCAAACCGTTGAATCACTCGACCCTCAAACACTGGCTGCCCTGCGCACCACTTATCTCGAAATTTCAAACAATCGCTTTAACAAGACCTGGACGCAAACCGCAACAGGCGAAAAAATTAACCTCAACATCACCCTGACGCCCATTGATTCGTTGCGCAACAAAGGCGCTCAAATCAAAGCCACTCCATTGGAAGTAGCGGTATATGGCGGTATTCGGGTAAAAGCGGGCGTAGGCCTGGCATTTGCACAATATTTCAATCGGCCGCAACAATATTTTGTGCGTGATTCTATCCTGCAATCCAACAATAAAGATGCGTTTTCGCCGACCATAACCTCCTTTGTACATTTTTATGCCCCAAGCCGCCGTGCTGTTTCACTGGCTGGTTCGTTTGGCGTAGGTTTTCCGATAGGTGGCGGGGAATCCCTGCAATCCGTTTCGTTTTTCCTTGGGCCAAGTCTCGTTTTCGGCAAAAACGAGCGTATTATCCTCAGCGGCGGCCTCGTCGGCGGCAAGGTTGACCGACTTTCACAGGGCTACAAAACCGGCGACGTTTACTACTCAGACGCCAATCAAGCGCCCACCGAATCGGTTTATGAACTGGGGTATTTCCTGGGATTTTCTTTCAGCCTGTCGAAGTGATTGTTGGATTGGTTAAACCCTGCCTGAAATCCTGTCATCCTGAGCGCCAGCGAAGGATCCGGCACCCGCAAAGTGGATATGTTCACAACTGCCTGGTCAGATCCTTCACTGCGTTCAGGATGACAACTGCTCAGGTGAGGGCTTCCCAACCAACTCAACACCTACTTCTGAATTATTTTCATTACTTCCTCAAGCATTGATTCGACCAGGCCATTCAGGTCGCTTTTTTTGCCTTTAATGACAAACTCGCCCTGTATTTTTTTTCCATTGAACAACCTGGCTGTTACGTCCACGGCATCGCCTTCCACCGTATAGCGGCCCTTGAGCGACCAGGCATTTTCAAATTCACTCCTGTCAACATAAACGATTTCTGCCTGCGCGCCTTTGGCGGTTAATCCCTGTAAATAAGTTGCCAGCAAATTGCTCAAGCCCAATTCGTCGTCGAAAGTGTTTTCGTCCTGAAAATTATTTCGGACAAACACGGGCTTTGCCGCCGCTAAAGGAATTTTCACTTTGCTGTTCACCACGCCAATATCAAAACTGGCGCCACTGCTCGGAAAAGCCAGAATTGGTGTCTGAATACCGCCTACACTTTTGGCCAGTTCAGGCACCTTGTCGCGTGAAAACTGAAACAACCGCATCACATCCACGCGCGGATCGGTTTCATCTATCGCGAACCCACTCATGCCCAGCAACAAACTGTACGTCAGCAAGCCTTGTCCGTACTCGCTGGCTTCATAGCTCACTTTGTCCGCCGCGCTGCCGGTCAGGATGAACATACCTGTACGGTCTTTCATCCGGTCAAATGCGCGAATTTGTTCCGGGCTAAGGTCTTTTTTGACGAGCGAAGCAAAATCTTCAACCACCTTGCCTGAGTTGCAGGCATCGAATATCAGCACCCGTTTTTCGGCGGGTATCTTGCTCATCCACGTCGTTAGTTCGTTGGAAGAAATGGTGTATTTGTTCCGAATTTCGGGATCGCTGAGGTTTTCAGTAGCAATATCCCTGGTCAGGTAATAGAATTGAGCGTTTTCGGCAGTGCCATAATTAACGCCATGACCAGAAAAATACAGCACCAGAATATCCTTTGATGCCGTTTTGGTCAATCTTTCAAACGCCGCTTCAATATTGGCCTTGGTCGAGATACCTTCCGGCGAGGCCGCACCCGACTGCAATAACTCGACTTTGACATTTTCCTTAAAAAGTTCTGCGCCGACAGCCTTGATGGCCTCGGCCATAGCGCTGGCGTCTTTATCCGGAAATCGCAAATCAAGTTTTTCGCCGGCATAATTGGAAGTACCAATCATGAGCGCATACAGGGTTGGAGGGCCGCCGCCGAGTTTACCGGGCGCCTGACTGCCAGAGCCGCTGCCTTTTGCGCCTTTAGGGTTGTAGGGAAGTACATACCCCTGACTTTTCAACCAACCGTCAGCGTTGTAGGCGCGGAGTTGCAGGTCATTGATGGTGTCGAAGTGAATGAACTGCCTGAACCCGGTCAGGTCTATGTCCAGTTTTTCCAGTCGCTTGGGATTAATGTCGAAGGCGCGCTCCTGTCCATTGATAAAAAGGCTGACTTTCCCGATACCACCGTTTTGTTTTTGAAGTTCGATATGCAGTGTATCAAGGTGAATGCGTGCTTTTATGACCGGATAAAGCGGCAGATCAGCAAATTTTGGTACGGCACGAAGCGGCTCCTCAGAAAACCCCAGGAGTTTGCTGAGCAAACCCGGTTCGTAGTAGCGTTCTTTGAGTTGACTGAGTTCAATCGCCTGGTTTTCGACCACGAAATATAAAAAATTCATGCCACCGGGCGAGGCATCGAACATACCATCAGGACTGACGACTGCCCAGTCATTTTCGCCAAACAAGACAATTTGAGCAACTTCCTGGCCGTTGGACACATTCCAGATGCGGGTAGTCTGGTCAGAAGACGTCGTGATAAGCCAACGGGAATCCTTTGAAAAACGAGCCGCATGAATTCTGCCTTGATGCCCTTTTAGCGGTCTGACGAATTTCAGTTCGGGCAAAGACCAAAGGGCAGTTTTTCCATTTTCATCACCTGTGACCAACAATTTCCCATCCGAAGAAATATCCAGAGCAGTCGGGAAACCAAGCCCTGTAGTCCCCACCTCCTGACTGCGAATCTCACGAAGTGTTTCAATATCCCAGAGCGAAATAGAGTCCTCATCGGCGATGGCTATCGTACGGCTGTCCGGCAGTATTTTGAATTCGGAAGCGGCGCCCCAGGTTATTTTTCGCGGCGGGTCGGCGGCCCGTCCGGCCTGAAGCGACACTAATTGTATACCTCCTGTATTACTAAAGATATTGCTAAAATTCATGGCTAACACCTGAGCATTGTCGGAAATATCCATCCGCGTAGAACCGAAAGTATCTTCACTGACAAGTGTGTCCATTTGGGTCGTATCGCGCAGATCGAACGCCACCAACAGCGGCGTGAATTTGTACAATTTCGAGTCGTCAGGCGACAAACCTAAAGCTTCGACAAACCCCGGTACAGGCCACATAGCGCCTTTTCCTTTATAAACGCCAAGCGGTTTGCCACTCCGCATTTCCCAGGTTCGGGCGCTGAAATCTTTGGCGCTGGTAGCGATAAATGCGCCATCCCTGCTGTATTTCACATTAGTGATAGCGTCTGTATGGCCTTTAAAAGTTCGGAGCGGAAGCCCGGGCGGAAAATGAATTTGCTGAAGCAAATGACCTGTAGAAATAACACACTGTTTGCCGTCAGGCGAAAAATCAGCGCTATGAACACAGCTTGCCACAGCCCTGAATAAATCTTGTTTAAAGGACTTGGTCGGTATATCCCAAAGTTCCATGCTGCCATAGGCATCTACAATGGCATGGCGGCTGTCGGGACAAAACGTAATCCCTATCGTAGCCAATAATGGCGGGCCGTTATAACTGGAATGGATAGTACTCAGACTTGTGTATCGTTTACCACCCAGGCTGTCTGCATGGAATATATTTACTTTGTTATCGGTCGTCAAAATGGCGTAATAGCGCCCGTCAGGCGAAACAAACCCTGAAAAGCCATCCCATGTTCGGAGTACCTTTCCTGTTTCGGCTTCATATAGTTGAACATTCACGAAAGAAGCACTGGCCAACAGGTTTTTTCCGTCCGGCGAAAAGGATATATTGGCCAGCGGGAAAACCTTGACAGAATTATCGGCATCGGCGACTTTATTAGGAAAGGCGTTGCGCAACCGGCCCGTTTCGACACTCCATACGCGGATATCCGGCCCATTATCGGAGGTGGCTATATGCTTTCCGTCAGGAGAAAAAGCAAAATCTGCCAGTATTTGCGGAGCGGAAAACTTCTTTTTGAATTTGCCTTCGGCAAACGACCACAACCTGACAATCGAATCCTGATCGGCCATAACCCCCAGATTAAGGCCATCGGGCGAATACCTTAGCCTGAATATCTTTTTTTCCGCCGTAAATAACAGGGTTTGCTTGCCCGTCCAAACATCTACGAGGTAAGCATTGCTATCCACTGCCGCAACGAAGTGTTTGCTGTCCGGTGAAAACTCCAGATGCCTGCAATACCCTTCTTCATGTGGATAGCTGCGCAACTGACGGCCTGCAGCATCCCAAAGTATAAATGCGTTTTCGCCCCCGGCTGACAGGTAAAATTGCCCGTCGGGCGAACAGGTATATTTTTGAAGCGCGCCACTGTGCCCGGTAGGTACGACAAGCGTCGGTTTTTGCGCTAATAAAACAATATTGAAAAGGAGCAGGAAGAAAGCAATTCTGAAAGGGAGCATTGTTTTATTGTTTTTGCCTGAACTATCCGCTATGTCCAGTAGTGAACTTGTTTTTTTCGTCGTTGCTTAATTATCTACTTTTGCCCAAACTGCCTCCAAAATAGCCTCTGCAAGGCCGTTTACATCACTTTTCTTGCCCTCTACCGAGAAATTGTGCTGCGCTGTTTTGCCTTTAAAAAGCCGCCCCGTTACTTTCACTGCTTATCCCTCTACGGTGTAGCGCCCCTTGAGTGACCAGGGATTTTAAGTTGAGGGGTTTGCCCTGCGAGCGGCAGCGTAAGAAATATAAAAAGAAGGAAATAGATTGTTTTCATAGAACAAATATCGTCGCCTTTTTGGTTTTTTGAAAAAATATTGGCTATACAAGGCTTTATAGCAAAGAACAGGCACAAAAAAACCCTGTGCAGCATCAAAGCCGCACAGGGTTAACTTATTCATCAAAAAGAGCAGAATTACTTGCCGCCCTTTGCTTTTTCAATGATTGCCTTGGCGATGCCATCGGGCGCCGGAGCGTAGTGGCTGAATTCCATCGTTGAAGATGCGCGACCGGAAGTCAGGGTACGCAATTCTGTTACGTAACCGAACATCTGTGACAGCGGCACTTCAGCCTGGATAGCAACTGCGCCACCCATACGAGTTTCCTGGCCTTTCGGCAGACCGCGGCGACGGTTGAGGTCACCGATAACCGAACCTACGTATTCTTCAGGTGTGATCACTTCCAGTTTCATGATTGGCTCCATCAGTACCGGCTTGGTAGCAGGCGCTGCGGCGCGGAAACCTTCTTTGGCACACAATTCGAACGCGATTGGCTTCGAGTCAACGGAGTGCATACCACCGTCAAATACACGAACTTTCATCGAGTCAATGTTGTAACCGGCGAGAATACCGTTTGACATCATCTGAACGAA
>JADZBJ010000289.1 GCA_020852155.1 Saprospiraceae bacterium
GTTTTGGGTGATTTACTCTATTTTAAAATAGTTCAACAACCATTTATTCACATATTTTTTATTGTCAGTGATGCATTGCCTGAAGCCTTTTTCCAGAGAATCAATATCTAATGCTGATCTATCAATAAATGAACTTTCCGCAATTAAATACCGGAATGGAACCTCTGAATCCTTGATATATTCCACTCCATAATAAAGGGGGCAATGATTATATTCATCATTTATTACCCCAACAAAGGTTCCTGGTTTGTTTAAATAAAACCAGAGTAGATATGTAACTGTATCTGACCTAAAAAAAATAGTATCAAGCCCAAGTTCAAGGCTAACCAAAGGAACAGTATCCAAAACAAACAATCCGTTAATTGTATCTTCTGTTACAGCCATACAATTACAATCCCAACGAACGCTTAGTTTATAGATCTCTGATTTTGCCAGATCAAACTGTTTCTGTTTTCCTGTTGAAATAACAGTTTCTGGATACTCTGTAACTTGAGCATCCTTACATTGAGTGAAACATAAACACATCTCAACAGCCCAAATTATCATCAAATATCTTCTCATAGACTTGATTTTTTATGCTTATAGCAGTTTTAGCATTGTAAAAATATATGCTTTTCGGATCAATCACTACGTTATGATAACCTTTTCGGGCAGCGGCATTTTTGTGTGATGTTGTCATGTTGAGCGCAGCGAAACATCTGCATCCCGCGAAGGGAAAATCGCGCATTTCGTCGGCCAGTGTTCTAACCGATCAATGTATGCCAGAATACTCCTGCTAACTAACACGCCGCGTCCCCAAACGAATATTAACAAACTCCACGGCGACAGAAAAGGCCATTGCAAAATAGATATACGCTTTGGGGAAATGAATGTCCATGCCTTCGGCCACCAGTGCCGTACCGATCATAATCAGGAAGGCCAGCGCCAGTACTTTCACGGCCGGGTGGCGATTGACAAAGCGACTAATCGGCGCAGCTGACCACATCATCACGCCGACTGAAATAACGACGGCCGCCACCATGATTTCGATCTGATCTACCATGCCCACGGCTGTGATCACCGAATCCAGCGAAAAAACGAGGTCAACCAATAAAATTTGACCAATAACTGATGCGTAACTGGCACGCTTGGGGTTGTCCGGTTTGCCATCTTCCATGTCTTCCACGCGGCTGTGTATTTCCTTGACGCTCTTGTAAATCAGAAACAGACCACCCAAAATCAGGATCAGGTCACGCCCGGAAATGTCGCGACTCAACACCGTAAACAGCGGGGCCGTCAGTTGCATAATCCAGGATATGGACAGCAACAAACCGATGCGCATGAACATAGCCAGTAACAAGCCTGTCCGCCGTGCTTTGGGTTGCTGATCAACGGGCAGCCTGTTGGTCAGGATAGAGATAAAAACAATATTGTCAATGCCCAGGACAATTTCAAGGGCGCAAAGGGTCAAGAGGGCGATCCAGGCATCTGGATTGCTTAATAATTCCATCATAAAAAGCGAGTAAAGGAGGTTTTACGGGTATTTTAAAGCATAACACATTAAACCCGCAGGAGGTTTAAAAGTACCGCCGAACCCCGTTCGGCGCAAGGAAACACGTACCGCCGAACCCCGTTCGGCACAATGGTACAAGCGCCGAACGGGGTTCGGCGGTACGTGGACGCGGAGAGGGGCAAGCCCTATTTGTTGAAATGCCAAATCGTGGATAATTCCGGGGGGTGGTGCTTTGACGCGGAGAGGGGCAAGCCCTATTTGTTGAAATGCCAAATCGTGGATAATTCCGGGGGGCGGTACGTGGACGCGGAGAGGGGCAAGCCCTCTCCCTACTGTTTTTCGGCCCACAAATCAAAAAACGCGGGCACACATCGGCTGCTTAATTCGGTATGGGCATTGAACAGGGCACATACGCCAATGCCCCGGCGACGGTCAATGGCAATTTCGCTTTTGTAACCATTCACATAGCCGCCGTGGTAAATAATGATATCGTCCTTGTGTTCGAGTACGCGCCAGCCCATGGCGTAACTGGCTTCGTCGCGGGCAATCCAGCCGGGCAGGATGCGGCGTTCGTTGCCAGTTTTGACGACGGGCTTAAACACATGATTCAGCGTGGTGTCGGCAATCAGGTCGGGTCGTTGGCCTAACAGCAAGAGCAGCCATTGCCCCATATCTGAAATGCTGGCGTTGATGCCTCCGGCAGCGGCGGTATTGTAATACATTTCGGAAATGGAGTCGGCGCGCCAGCCAGCCCCTGTACTGAAATGCGGCAGCGCGACATTGCTGTTTTGATGAATGCTCGCAAAATCCGACGACGCATCCGACATGCCCAGAGGCTTGAAAATACTTTCCTGAAGTTGCTGTCCGTAGGTCTTTCCGGTGGTCTTTTCAATCACTTCTTCCACGACGCTGAACGCCGCATTTTGATAGGCAAAAAACGCACCCTCGCGGCCTGAAATCGGCGCTTTGGGGAAATATTCGGTCATGATTTTTTTCAGGCTGTATCCTTCTTCCACTAAGTTGGTAAAGGCGTGATACGGCAGTCCGGTAGTATGCGACAACAAATGCCAAACGCGAATTCGGCTGGCTTGACGGGCATCGCGCAGGCGAAAGTCAGGACAAAAGGCGCGCACGGGATCTTCCCAGCGAAAAGCGCCGCGCTGTACCATCATGCCGCTCAGGATGCCGGTAAATCCTTTTGACAAGGAACCAATGCGAAAAACAGTGTGCGCATCCACGGTATCGCTTCGGCCATACTGCCTGCGGCCAAATCCCCGGCAAAGGGCCACTTTGCCATCGGCAACAATGACCAGCCCGGCCCCGACAGTATTGGTGCGGCTTATTTCGTCGCGGAAATAACGTTCGTATCGTTGTACCAAAGCGGCGTTTTGCGGCGACAAAGCAGAACTCATCACTGGGACGTGTCGTTCTCCCGACGCAGGCGCAGCCGGAGCCTGCTCATAGCAACTGAACGTAAAAGGCAGCAACAACCACAACAGATGTCGAATGGCCGTTGTCCAGGAAGATTGGGTGTTAGCGGGAGGCTGGATTATATAATTGGTCATGTATTAACCCGACAAAAAGAGTTGAAGTGTTAGGTTGAAGGGGTTGAAAAGTTGAAGGGGTTGAAGGTTGAAGTAGTTGAAAGTCAACCTCAAACGCTGCGAAGCAGCATCAAACAACTTCAAACGCGCGCGCCAGCGAGCATCTAACCATTTAAGTTGATGATTCGGGCTAAAGACCACGGTCCTCGCCCCATTTCAATACCGAGGATTTCGATGGCGGCTTTTTTGGTTTTACCGGACTGGCGTAATTCAGCATACCGACGGATAATGACGGCACGTTCGTCGTCAGTGAGCGGTTTCCCTTGATTGAAATACTGATTTTCAGGTGGCTTTCTTAATTGCTCCAACATTTCACCCGGAACGACATGAGCCATTTCCTGTATCTGATGGGCAAAGGCAATGGGGCTTTTTTCAAAACCACAGGCACGACGCCCCAGTCCGATGGCCACTTTGGCCGTGGAAAAACTGCCCAGGAAAAAATCGCACACCAGATCGCCTTCATGGCTTGAATACTGAATGATTTTGCTCAGCAGTTGCGTGGGCAATTCGTTTTTGTTCTTGATTTTTCCGGGTTTGTATTCGCGGTTGATCGTCCACACATCTTCCCGGTCTTGATAGTTGAGTCCGCCGCCGTTGTCGTCATTTTTTTCAGTGTCTGAAAAGCGGCAAAACGTATTGAATGTCGGCTCGGCGCCGGGTTTGACGTAGTACAGGATGTGGTAGTGCGATGAGATGTATTTCTTTTTGGTGTACACCCCGAAATTGAACTTCCAAATCAAGTGATTCACTTCTTTCAGGCTGGTTTCGGCCAACGCATTCAGGATGTGTATCAGGTTGGTATAGCCCGATACGATGTACATCGCGCCGCCGGGTTTCAGGACGCGCTCGGCCTCGCGTATCCACTGGCGACTGAATTCAGGATATTCCGATTTGGGCACTTCCACATAGCCATCCAGCACAAACGACTCATCACGGTTGTAGTGCCGATGCAACTGGTCGCCCTCAATGCCATAAGGTGGGTCAGTGATGATCAGATCAACCGAATCATCAGCCAGGTGCGCCCTAGCGCCCTCAATACAATCCTGCTGGAAAAACAACATTTTCTGATGTGATGATTTGATCATGTGATAATGGTGAAAACTTAGAGTGTGTTCGGGAATTGGATTTTGGCCTGCTCTCGAAAAATTTAATTCTGCTCGGCGTTAAAATTTTCGCCTTAGTGCCCGGCTAAGGCTGCAAATTTCGCCTTGATCA
>JADZBJ010000290.1 GCA_020852155.1 Saprospiraceae bacterium
ATCGGTGTTGCCGGATTATCGAGGTTGTACAATCGGTAGTAACCATTGCCGAAGTTGCAGCACATACCATCGCCGTAGGCGTCCACAAAACGGATGGAATAGCAACCGGGGCCGGGCAGATCAAGGGTGTCTTTTATCTGGACGTTGTTGCCATAAGAGCCGGGGCCAGCATTGGTGTACAGGATACCGCCGCCGTTCGGACCGACCCATTCGTGGCCGCCGAATTCGAGCACCTGGCCATTTTCGTCACGGAGTTCCCAGTATGTTTCATAACCATAATTGTCTGTTTTGATTTTTAACAGAACACGTTGATTGTTAAAAACTTTACCCAGCGTGAAGTAGTCGCTTTTCTGGTTGTTGTCCAAATCCTGATCGCCGTAACTGCCGTTCACGGTATTCAGGTTGGTGGTGAGCGTACCGGCTACTGAAACAGGCATTGAATCCAGCGTAATTTGCGCTTCACCGTACAATGGCAGGTTGCCCGACCACTGCAATGTCTGCACCACGTTATCATTCCATTTCATCTGGAGCGTAGCAGATGTCAAGGCATTGCTGCCCAGGTTGATGAGCGTAAAACCTGGTCTGACCATGGTGGTATCGCATATTTCATGCAGGTCATTGCCCAGTCCGTAGTTGAAAATACCGGCATTGTTTTCACCAAATGCGACGGGGCATCCTTGTGCTCTTTCCCATAAACCGTCGGCGGAAACGGGTGGTATTTCATATACCTTCTTGTTTGGGCAAACCATGAATAGCGTCGGGAAATAAGTCAAAGCGTACAAATCAGCGATGCCATTGTGGTTAATGACAGGAAAAGGCGTGCCGGTGGTCCAGTTTCCGGGAGAAGTGCTGTTGCAACCGGACTGCCCAAATAAACAGGCTGCGTTGGTGTTCGGGTCGGCTTCGATAAACATGACCCTGACGGCATCTTCACCGCCTGGTCCATAAAATTGATGCAGTTGTTGTAACGCACCCGATTGGTGGTATGCCCAGCAGGGAGGACACCAGGTAGCGCCCAATTCGATAAAGACAACTTTGTGCTGATTCAGTAGGTCGTATAAATGCCACGGCTGACCGTTTACATCAGTGGCCATAAAATCCGGCGCAATCGCTCCTGCGGGCAATTGTGCGAATGTTGTATTGACTATGGTTGACCACAGCAGCAAAGAGACTAAAAATTTATACATTCCTTGTAGGAAAAGACCGATTTTTGAGATGTGCTTCGTGGCGGACGCAAAATGTCAACTCGCTTTTGAAATGTCCGTTTTTACACAAAATTTGACTTATTAGAACAAATGTAACTGTACTACGCGGGCGCTTGTGGTATCTTTGTTTAAATTTTTCAACACCTGCTAATACTGGACATTTCATTCATGAAAAATCTCGTCTCTCTTTTTGCCTTGATGCTTATTGCCGCACTTTCTGCCCAGGCACAGCAGCATTTCATCGTAACGCCCAATCCGAGCGATACAACATCCACGGCCGACATGTCGCCAGCCGTCGCATACGCCAAAATAAAAAACCTGACGGACAACACATACACCATTCGTTGGACACGTACCATTGTCATGCTGTCGCCTAACCTCGAAACTCAGGTTTGCGACCCGGTTCAGTGCTGGTTTGCCGGCGTGAATACCAAAACCTTTGTCCTTGAGCCTCATGAAATCAGCTCATTGTATGTCAATTTTGCCCACCTTGACGATCAGGAAGGTTGTGGTGTGGTACACCTGAATGTTCGCGACGAAAACAATCCTTCCGACAGCCTGACAGCGCGTTACTACTACAATCCGATGTTGTGCGGCGTGAATGTTGGCACAGACAATCCGTTTGTTCAGCAAGTTACGCTGGCGCCAAACCCGACTACGGAGTATTTCACCGTCAAACACACCCCGGAAGTAGCCATGATTCGCCTGTTGCAACTGGACGGCCGCGAGCTGGCGAATTTCCAGGCAGTGAGCGATCAGCGTTATTACATTGGCAACCAACCGAATGGCACGTATGTGCTGGTTTTTGAAAATGCAGCCGGACGAATGCTGGGCGCCAAGGAAATAGTGAAGCAATAGACCTGTTTCGACAGGGGAAATACAACGGAGTTGATACCTTTGAGGCATCAACTCCGTTTTTTGTACCCGGATTTAAGTGATTTTGAAGATTTTCAGGATTGATTTTCTTGATTTTCAATGATTTACAGACACGAGTCGTTCAAAACCACTTTGGGTTGACTTTATTACCCAACGTCATCGTCAGTAGTTTTTCGAGTGAACTTTTCCCTGCACATCGCGCGACGCTATTTATTTGCCAAACGCAGCACCAATGCCATCAACATCATTACCGGTATTTCGGTCGTGGGCGTAGCCATTGGCACCGCCGCGTTGATTCTGGTTTTGTCGGTGTTTAATGGCTTTGAAGACTTGCTGGGCGGGCTGTTCGGGCATTTTAATCCGGAAGTGAAAGTGACCGCCGCCAAAGGCAAAACATTTCAGGCCGACAGCCTGATGCTGACTCGCCTTCGTCAAATTCCCGAAGTTGCAGCCGTGAGCGCCACTATTGAGGAAATTGCTTTTTTTGAATACGATGGCTCACAGGATTTTGGCGTATTAAAAGGCGTTGACACTTATTTTTCAGCCGTAAACGGCATTGATTCCACGATTATTGACGGTGAATACCTGCTGCAAACGCCCGATGGCGGCAACTGCGCTGTGTTGGGTTACGGCGTTTATACCAAACTCAGTGTCAATGCGAAAAACCCGTTGATTCCGCTGACCATTTACATGCCGGATAAAGACGGCGGCGGCGCAATGGACCGCCCTTTCAAAACACGAATGTCTTCGCCGGTCGGCGCTTTTGCCATCCAGCAGGAATTTGATGAACAGTACGTCCTGAGTAATCTTCAGTTTGTGCGCGAATTGTTGGGCGCTGACTCCGCGACCGTTTCTGCCATTGAAGTGAAATGCCGAAAGCCTTCGGATATCGGCGCGGTTAAACTCAAAATACAGGAAGCGCTGGGCAATCAAGGCGAGTACATTGTAAAAGATCAATACGAGCAAAACGAGGCGTTTTTTAAAGTCATGCGCCTTGAAAAATGGATGGGATTTGCCCTGACCAGCCTGATGCTCATCCTGATGGCTTTCAATACCATCGGCGCTCTATGGATGATCGTACTCGACAAACAAAAGGATATTTCTGTCCTGAAAAGCCTGGGCGCCACCGATCAAGTGGTCAGGCGGATATTCCTGCTCGAAGGTTTGCTGCTGACTTTTGTCGGTATGGTTCTTGGCGTACTGCTGGCATTGTTGCTGTACTGGCTTCAAAAACACTACGGACTCATCAGCATTCCTGAAGGTTTTATCGTGGATAGTTACCCGATTTCCATGCGCGCTACCGACTTCTTGCCCGTCGTTCTGACCGTCTTGAGCATTGGTTTTTTGGCCTCGTTGCTGCCTGCCCGGAGAGCCATGCAAGTACCCGCTTTTTTGAGGGAAGAATAGGACAAAATCGTCAAAGCAAATGCGATCTTTGCGACCCGCAAACTGCTTCCGCCCATGTTGAATTTTGACGAATTTCCCGCTCATGACAAAGCCGCCTGGCTGGCTCAACTCACCCGCGACCTGAAAGACAAGCCTTTGGACAGCCTTGACTGGAAGTTGTCTGACGATCTGGTGGTGGCGCCGCTGGTGCATGCTGATGATTTTCAGGAAAGCCCAAAGCCGCTGTCGCAGCAACCCAACAACTGGGAAATTTGCGAAGACATCGCCGCTGACGACCCGGGCAATGCCAATCAGCAAAGCATGGAAGCCCTTTACGGCGGCGCTGGCAGCCTGGAATTTCAACTTTCCAAACCGGCAGATACGGCTACCCTGCGTGGGGCATTGAGCGGTATTTACCTTGATTTTATCGGATTACATTTTTCCGGCGTCGGTGTACAGCACAATCCAGCGGCAGTATTGGCGGCCTTGCAAAACATTGCCAAAGAAAACGGCCTTTCAACGACGGCCCTGCGCGGTACGCTGGCATTTTCAACGGAGCCAACCGGCACGCTCCCGCCTGACTGGCGTTATATGGGCGATTTGATTGAATTTGCGGAGCAGCAATTCCCGCAATTTCAAGTGTTGAATTTCAGATCGTCGGATCAGTTTTCGGAAAAACATGAGGCGGTTGATGAACTGACGGCCTTGCTTCGGCAGGCAACTGTCGTTTTTCAACAACTCACGCAACGCCAAATATCGGCTTCGGCGGTGGTCAAACAAATACATTTCACGGTGCAGATCGGTTCCAGTTATTTTCTGGAAATGGCCAAACTGCGGGCGCTGCAACAACTGTGGCAGCGTTGGCTTGAAAAACGCGGACAACCGGCGCTGAAGCCGGTTATTAGCGTGCGTTTTAATCCAAATGCCTACACCGACGCCGTTTACACAAATATGGTTCGCGCGGCGTCCATGTCTATGTCGGCGGTGCTGGGCGGTGCAACCCGACTGACTGTGACGCCTTACGATAGCAGTCGGGAAGACATGTCGAAATACCCGGCATCGTTTGGTCGGCGTATCGCGCGCAACGTGCAACACCTGATGAAAATGGAATCCGGCCTGGATCAATACGCCGATCCGGCAGCCGGCAGTTATTATATTGAAACACTCACCAAACAACTGGTGGAGCAGGCCGAGAAGAGGATTTAGACCAGGATTTAGACCAGGATTTTCGGGATTTGAGGATTTGCAGGATTGATTTTCTTGATGTTGAAGGATTTAAGGAGCTATGAAAATAACCTTTTACCCTCAACCTTCTGCCCTCCGCCTTTTACCTTTTTCATTCGTTTTTTAAAAGAAATACAGCATGATCACTATTGAACCGGGTAAAATTGCCACCAAGGATTTACACCAGTTTATGTTGGGTGCGGTGGCGCCTCGGCCGATTGCCTTTGCCAGTACGATCAGCACTGATGGCGTGCTGAACCTTGCGCCGTACAGTTTTTTTAATGCATTCAGCAGCAACCCGCCGATCATGATTTTTTCATCGAACAGGCGTGTGGTTAACAATACCACAAAAGACACCCTGAAAAACGTGGAAGATACCGGCGAGGTGGTCATTAATGTGGTATCGCACAGCATTTCGAGGCAAATGGCGCTGGCCAGCGTAGAATACGGGCCTGAGGTGGACGAATTTAAAAAAGCCGGATTTACACCTTTAGCCTCCGAGATGGTCAAGCCTTTTCGCGTAGCAGAAAGTCCTGTACAAATGGAATGTGTGGTGGAACAAATTCTGCCTTTGGGCAAGGATGGCGGCGCTGGAAACCTGATTGTTTGCCGCATGGTGTTGATGCACATTGCTGAAGAGGTGCTCAACGACAAGGGCCGTATTGACCCGCATAAAATTGACCTGGTGGGCCGTATGGGGCGCTTTTACTACGCACGCGCCAGCGGTAGCGCCATTGAAGAAATTGTGCAGGAAGTCACCAGTATGGGCATCGGATTCGACACCTTGCCGACATCACTGCGCCATAGCCAATGGCTGACGGGCAACGAACTGGCACAAATTGCAGCGCTAACTTCCTGGCCAACGCGCGAAGCAGCGGCACAGTATGCTACGCAACTTCAGGCGGGTATGGGCATTGAAGCCGTTCATGCGCAAATTCGCACCCTGATTCAGCAAGGCAAACCCGACGAGGCGGCTTTGCTGGCTGCGGCTTTTGAGGGATAGGGCCACAACACGTCCGTAAATCCCCTCAAAAATGAATCCTGCAAATCCTTAAATCCCGAAAATCCTGATCAATTTACACCGCATTCGATACCCAGCAATTCCAGTGCCGAGATCAGTTCATTACCCACGGTGACCTTTCTGGCGCCGGAGGTGAAGGCTAATTTATCCTTGTTTTGAATGTCAATTAATTCCATGCGCAAGGTGTGTTTGCCCTTGTTGGCCATGCACAGTTTGTCAATGTTGGCAATCAATTCGGCTGAAACACGCTCAACGGGTATCCGCAGTGTGATGGATTGTGTTTTTTCCTCGCCAATGGTTTCCAGGAGCCGCACGTTGTTGACGCGGAATTCCTGTTCGTCGGAGTTATAGCGTTGCTTGTATTCGCCTTCGACGTAAACGCAAAAGCCTTCTTCAAAAAAGGACTTGAATTTGGCGTAGGTTTCTGAGAACATCGTGATTTCCAGCGAGCCTGTATAATCGCTGATGGTGAATCGGCCCCAGCCTGATCCTTTCTGGCTGATGCGGTGTTCCAGTTTTGTGACAATGCCAGCAACATTGACTTTTCGGTTTTTGAAGTTTTCCAGGTTGGACAGTGGTGTTGCAAAATTTTCCCACTCGTATCGAAAATCGTCGAGCGGGTGCCCGCTGAGGTAGATGCCGACGACCTCTTTTTCCTTTTGTAATTTATAAATCAGGCTCCAGTCCGGCACCTTGGGTAGTGTCGGTTCGGGGATGCTGACACTATCCGACAGGTCGCCAAACAGCGAATTGGCAGACATGACTTTATCTTCCTGGTGTGCGCCGCCGTAACGGAGGAGTTTCTCGAGAAAACTGGCGTTGTCCACATCGGCAAACAAGGCGCTTCGGCTGACTCCCAGGCCATCGAAAGCGCCGGCATAACCGCGGCTTTCCATCACTTTTTTGTTGATGGTGCGCAGGTTGAGGCGGCGCATGAAATCATAAATACTGGTAAATGCGCCGTTTTTATTGCGTTCCTGAATAAGGCTCTCGACGGCGGCTTCACCGACGCCTTTTACGCCACCCATGCCGTAGCGGATTTCTCCTCTTTTATTGACCGAAAATCTGATACCAGACTCGTTGACATCGGGGCCTTTTACGGCCAGTCCCATGCGCTTGCACTCTTCGAGGAAAAATGTTGTTTTTTCAATATTCCCTTGTGAATGCGTCAATACGGCAGCCATGTACTCGCTGGGGTAATGCGCCTTGAGGTATGCGGTTTGGTAGGCTACAAAAGCATAGCACGTAGAGTGCGACTTATTGAAAGCATACGAAGCGAAAGCCTCCCAGTCGGTCCAGATTTTTTCCAGTTTATCCGCAGGGTGACCTTTGGAAGATGCTCCTTCCATGAACTGTCCTTTCATTTTATCCAGAACAGCCTTTTGTTTTTTACCCATTGCCTTGCGCAACACGTCGGCATCGCCTTTGGAAAAACCGGCGAGTTTTTGCGAAAGCAACATTACTTGTTCTTGATATACGGTTACGGCATAGGTATCCTTTAAGAACTCTTCCATTTCCGGGAGGTCGTAAACGATGGATTCCCTTCCGTGTTTTCTATTGATAAATGTCGGAATATATTCCAGTGGCCCCGGCCGGTACAGGGCGTTCATGGCGATAAGGTCGTCGAATTTGTCAGGTTTCAAGTCGCGCAGGTATTTCTGCATACCGGTGCTTTCAAACTGGAATGTGCCGTTTGTTTCGCCGCGCTGGTAGAGATCGTAGGTTTTTTTATCGTCGAGCGGGATGGAGTCAATGTCAATTTTCACGCCGTGGTTTTGCTCGATCAATCGCAGGGCATCGCGGATGATGGTCAGCGTTTTCAGGCCGAGAAAGTCCATCTTGATAACGCCGGCGTCTTCGATGACAGAGCCTTCAAACTGCGTCAGCAGGAGGTCGGAGTCTTTGACGGTGGCGACGGGAATGATTTCCGTGAGGTCTTTGGGTGCAATGATGATGCCCGCAGCGTGTACGCCGGTGCCACGTACGGAGCCTTCCAGAATGAGGGCTTCTTTCAGTACGCTACTTTCGGGTGTGCCGTCGGCGTCGAGGTATTCGCGCAGTTTTTTACAGTTTTCGAGGTCATCACTGACGAGGCTTTCTTTTTCGGCCAATGATCCTTCGCCGTACAATGGCGCTTTTAGTACGCGATTGAGGGAAATGCCAGGTTTTTCAGGGACTAATTTTGCCAGGGTGTTGGCAGTATCGAGGGGCAGGTCGAGTACGCGCGACACGTCTTTGATGGACATTTTGGCGGCCATCGTGCCATAGGTCACAATGGAAGCCACCTGTTGCTTGCCGTATTTTTCCACCACATAATCAATCACTTTCTGGCGGCCTTCGTCGTCGAAGTCCGTGTCAATATCGGGCATGCTTTTGCGGTCCGGATTGAGGAAACGTTCGAACAGCAACTGGTACTTGATGGGGTCAATATTGGTGATGCCGATACAATAGGCGACGGCGCTACCGGCGGCAGAACCGCGGCCCGGGCCGACGAAAACGCCCAGATCGCGCCCAGCTTTGATGAAGTCGGAAACGATGAGGAAGTAGCCTGCAAACCCCATTGTTTTGATGGTATGGAGTTCAAAATTGAGGCGATCTTCGACGTCGGCTGTGATGGTTTTGTAGCGTTCTTTAGCGCCTTCGAAGGTGATGTGCCGCAGGTATTCATCCTGGTCTGTGAATTCGCGCGGGATGACGAAGTTGGGCAGCAGGATGTCTTGTTTGAGTTTCAGCGGCTGCACCTTGTCCACGATTTCCTGGGTGTTGTCCAGGGCCTGCGGCAGGTCGCGAAACAGTTGGCCCATTTCGGCCTGTGTTTTGAAATAAAACTGGTCGTTCCAGAAGGCGAAACGGCCGCCTTTCATCACGGTTCCTTCTTCGACAAATTCGCGGATGGCCGGTGTGCTTTGTTTTTCGCCGGTGTTGATACACAACAGGATGTCGTGTGCGTTGGCGTCTTTCTGATCCACGTAATGTGAATCGTTGGAGCAGATAATCTTGACGTTGTAATCTTTGGCAAAACGCAGGAGTACTTCATTCACCTGATCCTGCTCCTGCATGTTGTGTCGCTGGAGTTCGATGTAATAGTCTTCGCCAAAAATATTATACCACCATTCAAACTCTTTTCTGGCGGCTTCTTCGCCGTGCCGCAGGATGGTTTGGGGTACCATAGCGCCGATGCAGCAGGTGGTGGCAATGAGGCCTTCGTGGTATTGCAGGATGAGTTCTTTGTCAATACGCGGGTACTTGCCGTACAAGCCTTCGATGAAGCCGAGCGAGCAGAGTTTGACCAGGTTTTTATAGCCTTCAGGATTTTTGGCCAGGAACAGCTGGTGGTAGCGTTTGTCACGGTCTTCCTTGGTAAAGGTTTTTCGGTGGCGGTCGTTCACGACATAAAACTCACAACCTACGATGGGTTTTACACCTTCATGTTTGGCGGCTTCGGCCACAAACTGAAATGCCCCGAACATATTGCCGTGGTCCGTAATGGCAATCCCTGACATGCCGTCTGCTTTGGCTTTTTTGAACAGGTTAGGGATGCTCGCCGCTCCGTCGAGCAGTGAAAACTGGGTATGGCAGTGCAGGTGAGAAAACTGTGGCATAGTATCGTCGAAACACCAGTTTCGACCGGTGTAAAGTATCGTCGAAACACCAGTTTCGACTTAAGTGTAAAGTATCGTCGAAACACGAGTTTCGACAGGTGACGCATCGCGAAACTGGTGTTTCGTTTTGTAATCTCTTTTGGGGTGTTTTTTTCGCGAAACTGGTGTTTCGCTGTACAGCAGCGGCTCACTCCGGGGCCAGGTGTGTCAAGTCGGGGTGCAAGTATGTGAACTCATGCTTCCGCCAGGACTTTACCACCTTTGCTTTAACCGGGTTTTCCAGTATGTATTTTACAATGCGTTCAAAAGAGTGGCCATTTCTAACCACATGATCGTAACTCTCCCGCTCCCAGAATTGTCCGTTTCGACCTAAGATTCTGTTTGCCTTGATGGCGCTATACCCCTTAATATTTTGCATGATTTTGGTTAAACCAGGCGCATTTGGAAGCAAAGTCAACAACAAATGAACATGGTTAGACATAATACAGTAAGCCCACAAATTAAACCAATGTGCATCATGCAATTTCATTTCCTGTGCTACGACTTCACTCACTTCTTTTTGTAGCAGCCAGTAGGGTCCGTTCAACGATAAATCAAGGTATTCATCCTGAGCGACAAACAGCCGTTTTTGCGCTATAAAAAGTTGCTCCTTCTGCTGTGCGTAGGGTAGTTCGTTCAGTGTTAATATATGGCTTTTTATTAGGTTGAAATGAGCGTACATCCGATGCAGCTTGTCCATTGGTATGGAATTGGCCAGTCGAAATGTAACAAAAAAAGTACCCTGTACGGGTTGATAATGCGGCAATTTTCGCCGGTAGAAATGAATGTGCATGTGATGAAGCGTTTCCCCGCAAATTTAAAACAAATCGTAGTGTTATTGTCAGCGCCCCCTGATAACATTTTCAAATTTACGGAGGAGACAACAAAAACAACACTAACTGTATATTTACGCGTTAAATCATGGTCGGCGGGTAAGAAATTTTCATAAATATCATTCTAAATAATATCCCGTTGCGACAAGCCTATATTTGTCTGTCTTCACCTGAAACGCTTTAATTATGTACAAAAAATCAATCCTGACTCTGGCCTGTCTGTTGACAGCCGTTCTCGCCGCTTTTACCCAGGTTTATGAACCCGAAAAGTGGGGTAAAATCAAACCCGAAGACCTCGCCCTCGCTTCCTGCGATTTTGACACCGCCGCTTCTGCGCTCGTTTTACAAGATATTGGTCTGATAAAAATCACCTCCGGGCATGCCGGTTACGAGGTCATCCACTCCCGCAATAAACGCATTAAAATTTTTGACGTTACAGCCCTTGACAAGGGCAATCTCGCCATCTACCACAGTTCAAACAAACGAGATGAAAGACTGCGTTCGCTGGATATTCAGGTCACAACGCCGGATGGCGTTACCACCAAAGTCAAGTCGGACAACAAGTACACGGAACGTGTAAATGAGTATCGTTCTGTCACCAAGGTTTTTGTCCCCAACCTGCAAAAAGGCTCCATCATCGAGTACAGTTATGAACTGCAATCCGAGTTCTTTTTCAGTTTGTACGACTGGTATTTCCAATCAGAAATACCCACGCGCTGGAGCCAGTTGACGGTCATTATTCCCAACCATTTGAGTTACATGACCCTGGTAAAATCTTCCAAACCATTCGATTTGCGCGATTCGAAAGACGTGCTGGAACGCGGGGTCAATTCCACGCAAGCCCGCTACGGACTGGCGCACATGCCGGGCGTCAGGTTTGACGAACCGTACATCACGACGCCGTATGATTATCTGGCTCAGATTGGTTTCCAGTTGTCCGGCATTACCGAACTCGGCTACGCCGAAAAGAAATACATTACAACCTGGAAAGACCTGGCCAAAAAACTGGAAGAACACGATGATTTTGGCCGCCGCTACCGAAAAAGCAACCAATACGACGACGTTTGGAAGGCTTTTTCAGCGCAATACCCTTTGGCGGGGCTTTCATCAAAAGAAAAAGCTGAAAAGGCGCTTCGGTTTGTCAGTGAGCACATGATCTGGAGCGGTCAGGAACGCATTTTTTGCGATGAAAAACTCAATGATGTTTTTCAAAAAGGCAAGGGCAGCACTGCTGCCATCAACCTGACCCTGATTGCGCTGCTGCGCGAAGCCGGCCTCGATGCCAACCCCTTGCTGATCAGCACCCGCGATCACGGTGGTATGTTTAATCAATACCCTTTTCTCGATCAATTCAACACCGTAACAGCCCTGGTCAGGCTGGACAGCACCTTGTTTTTGCTGGACGCTACCAACCCGTTCCACATCATTAACGAACTGCATTCATCGTGTTACAACGGCGCCGGATGGGTGGCCAATGCCGAATGGCCGGAATGGGTCAATATTGCTTACCTTGAAAAATCGCAGACATGGTTCGGTCAACTCAGCCTGGATGAAAACGGAGTGCTGACGGGCGCAGTTGACCTGGCTGTTGGTGGCGGCATGGCCTCCAGCTGGCGCAAAGCCATCAAGGGCGCCAGCCCTAAAGAATTGATAGACGATGAATGGGAAGATACAGGCCTGGCGGTCAAATACAACGACATCGAAACGCAACAAATCGAAGCCGCCGACCAACCGCTCAAATTTCATTACAACTGTGAAATTCAGCAAGCTGTTGATGTCGTCAATGATGTGTTGTACATAAAACCTGTGCTGGATTTTTATTTTATTGAAAATCCGTTCAAAACCCTCAAACGCACCTTCCCGGTAGATTTCTCCAGCACCATCAAATCGAATTTTGTGTGCAACCTGCAATTGCCCAAGGGTTATGTCATTGATGAATTGCCCAAATCGGCCAAAATTGTACTGCCCAACGAAGGCGGAAAACTGCATTTTTCATGTTCAAGTAGCAATCCTGAACAAATACAGGTGTTGTTGAAAATGCAGATATCGCAGACGAATTTTCAACCGGATGAGTACGCGGGGCTGAAACAGTTTTTCGACCTGTTGAATGAAAAAATCAATTCCCGCATTGTCTTGAAAAAGGCATAACGGGCTTGTGCATTATCATCCTACTTTTGCCGCATGTACAAGATAGATATGCACACGCACCTGCTGCCTGAGCGGCTGCCCAATTTTGCCGACAAGTTCGGCTATGGCGATTTTATTCACCTGATACACGAAACACCTGGCTTTGCCAATATGATGAAAGGCAATGTGTTTTTTCGTCAGATTGCTCAAAATTGCTGGGACCCTCAGGTGCGCATTGACGAATATGCCATTTATCGAACACCGGTACAGGTCGTTTGCACCATTCCGGTGATGTTCAGTTACTGGGCCAAACCAGCGGACTGCCTTGATCTTTCAATGTTTTTGAACGACCACCTGGCGGGCGTCGTGGAGGATTATTCCGAACATTACATGGCGTTGGGTACGCTGCCCATGCAGGATACGGACCTGGCCATCAAGGAGGCCGAGCGCCTGCACGCCATGGGTTTTCCGGGCGTTCAGATTGGTTCCAATGTTAATCAACTCAACCTGGGCGAGCCGCAGTTTTTTCCCATCTTCGAAGCGCTGGAGCGATTGAACATGGCTGTGCTCGTGCATCCCTGGGAAATGATGGGCGAAGCGGATATGAAAAAATACTGGCTGCCGTGGTTAGTGGGTATGCCTGCCGAAACCAGCCGCGCTATGTGTTCACTGATTTTTAGTGGCGTCATGGAGCGATTGCCCAAATTGAGGTTCTGTTTTGCGCACGCAGGCGGTTCATTCTTGCCGACGCTCGGTCGCATCCGGCACGGCTTTGATTGCCGCCCCGACCTGGTGGCTGTTGATAACCCAACGCCGCCGGATGCCTATCTGGGTCGTTTCTGGATAGACTCGGCCACGCACGATGAGCGATTACTGCGCTATGTGCTGGAAATGGCCGGCGAAGACAAAGTTTGTCTTGGTACAGATTACCCGTTTCCGCTTGGCGATCTCGAAATTGGCACCTTTATTGAAAAAATGAATCTCCCTCAAAGCACCCTGGAGCGTATTTTTTACAAAAACACCCTGGAGTGGCTGCACGGATGAGAAGAGTGGTGCTCGACGCCATATCGTTTTGAAAACTGAATTATGCCTGACCAAATGCCCTCCGATACGGACATTCAACAAGAACAACCGCGCAAACGCATCCCTTTGCCGGGATTTACAAACACCATCAGGGTTGTCATAACTATTTTTCTGGTTTGGCTGGTCTGGTCGAACTGGCACGAAAATATTCCGCCCTCGCGGCTGATAGAACGGTATGCCTGGCCTGATTCTAAATTTGTGCATATAGATGGCATGGATGTTCATTGCCGTATCACGGGACAAGGGAAGCCGATTATTCTTTTGCACGATGAGCATAATTCGCTGCATACGTGGGCTGGCTGGACCGACTCGCTGTCGCGAAAATATCAGGTTATCAGCGTGGATTTGCCGGGGTATGGATTGACGGGGCCTCACCCGCGCGGCAGTTATAGCGCATTCATGTACACCAGTTTTCTGGACAGCCTGACCGACTGCCTGCACCTGAAAAAATTTCACCTCATGGGGAATGGTTTCGGAGCGCAAATTGCCTGGCAATACGCCGCTGAAGCCCGCACTCGCGAAAAAGTAGATAAACTGGTTTTACTGGATGCGCCGGGTTTTGAAGAAGCATCCAATTCGTGGATTACCCTGTTGGCCAAAACGCCGGTTGTCAATCGCCTGTTTCGGCGCATTACGCCAAAGTACTTTTTCAAATTAATGCTGGAAGACGTGTATGCCGACAACAGCGCCGTTACTGACGATTTGGTGCGTCGCCATTTTGAATTGTTCCTCCTGAATGGCAACAGAAAGGCGTATACCGACAAGGCTTCAGTGCGTGAAAATCGGCCGCCCGTGGAAATTATTTCTGAAATCAAGGCCGAAACCCTGCTGATGTGGGGCGCAGAAGACACCTGGATTTCGCCAGAAAATGCCTATAATTTTCACCAAAAAATCAAAGGTTCCATCCTGCGAATTTACAGAAACACAGGGCATTGGCCGCAGGAAGAAAACCCGGCTTTCACAGCCCATGAAGTCATGGAATTTCTCGAAAACAGACTTTGAACGATGTAACACGCTGGTCACATTTCGTACCATTTTTTAAGAACGCCTTCTCCGATCTTTCCCTGCGGGGTATAGTCGCGCTCCGGGTATCCTTCATGTCCGCGCATATTCGGGAACCATTTCCATAAAAAACCGCCCGCCCACCAGGATTTGTCATGAAACGTGGAAAACAACGCCTCATAACAATTGGCTTGCGCCTGTTCGTTGATGTTGCGTGATTCAATACCGTTTTCGAGTTCCCAGTTTCGCCAGCCCGCGCCATCCACGCTGAGGTAGCCAAACTCCGTGAAAATGACGGGTTTCCCTTGCTGCCGACTGAATGTTTCCAATTTTGAACAAATGGGTTTCCAGGCATTTTGTAGCGCAGTAACGTCCGGCGTAGCGCCTTCTACCAATGGGAAATATCCGCCCAAACCGATGAAATCCAGTTCGGCCCAGAAAGGAACTGAATCCCAATCGTCCCAGTTAGATGAATAGGTGAGTTTGCCGTGATACGTGTGTTTCACTTGCTGAATCAGTTGTTTCCAGAATTCGGGTCGCTTGGCGATGGATGTTCGGAATTCAGTGCCAATACAAAGCATATCTACCGACATGGAGTCAGCAATTTTGGCAAAACGCATGATGTATCGCGTGTACCCGGCTTCCCATTGTTCCCAATCGGAAGTCGTGGCGAAATCAAGCGAGCCTGTCCAGCTGCCTGGAATATATACCTGTGGTTTCAGCATCACTTTCAAGTCATTTTTATGGGCCAGCCGAATGGTTTCGCAAATGCCTTCCGGACGTTCGCCCCACCATTGCCAGTTGGTTTCTGAAAAGCGCACCGACGGCGTGTTCGCGCGCGTGTAGGCGTAAGGCACCACAGCAATCCAGTTAGCGCCGACGCCCGTCACGGCAGGCATCGGATTTTCAGGAAATGGCTCCGGCGGTGCAACGAAAGTCAAGCCATCAATCTGAATAGGCGATTTTACCACAGGCAAACCGACGGTATCCGGCGCGACAGTCGGCGTAGGCGCTACGGGCGCAACTGCTGTCTGCGATGCAGGATTGCCCTGACAGGAAATAAAGCCACAGCAGCACAAAAAGGCGCTTATGAAATGATGGACTTTTGTCATGGTCTGGGAGGAGGATAAATAAGCAGGAGAACAGCCCTTAGAGTGTGTTCGGGAATTGGGTTTGTGCCGAACGAGGGAAAATTTGATTTTGATCAAGGCAAAATTTGCAGCCTTAGCCGGGTTCTAAGGCGAAAATTTTAACGC
>JADZBJ010000291.1 GCA_020852155.1 Saprospiraceae bacterium
TGGAAATGGGCATAAGCGATGCTCACCTCGACGATCACGGTTATGTGTACGCGACCATTCCGACCAATACCGACAAAAAAGTGCCTGTCATTTGTTTTTGCTCGCACATGGATACATCGCCTGATTGTTCCGGCGAAGGCGTAAAACCCATCGTCCATCGCAATTATCAGGGCAAAGACATCGTACTGCCCGATGATGCTTCCGTGGTCATTCGCATGGCCGACCATCCTGACCTGAAACACCAGATGGGGCACGACATCATCACAGCCAGCGGTACTACCCTGCTCGGCGCAGACAATAAAGCTGGCGTGGCCGCGATCATGTCCGCAGCAAAAATCCTGCTGGACAACAAACAACTCAAGCACGGGAAAATTCGCATCCTGTTTACGCCCGACGAAGAAATCGGACGTGGTGTGGACAAAGTGGACATGAAAAAACTCGGCGCTAAATACGGTTACACCATTGACGGCGAAACGGCCGGCAGCATCGAAAATGAAACCTTCAGTGCCGATGGCGCTCAGGTTATCATTCACGGCGTTTCCGCACACCCGGGTTTTGCCAAGGGCAACATGGAAAATGCCCTGAAAATTGCCGCTCGTATCGTGGCAAAATTCCCGGACAAACTAAGTCCTGAACATACCGAAGGTCGCCAGGGATTTATTCACCCTGTCACCTTTGAAGGCAACGTTGAAAAGGCAGTTGTTCGGCTGATTATCCGCGATTTTACGGAGTCAGGCCTGAAAAAACACGCCAAGACCCTGCAACAGATCGTGGACAAGGTGATGGTTGCCTTTCCGAACAGCAAGGCTGAAGTGAAAATTTCAGAACAATATCGCAACATGGGCAAGGTGTTGCGCCGTCATCCGCAGGTGGTGGATAATGCGCTCGAAGCCCTGCGCAGGGCCGGGTTTGCATCGCCACTGCAGAGCAGCATCCGGGGCGGCACCGACGGCTCACGCCTGTCATTCATGGGGCTGCCTTGTCCGAATCTCTTTGCTGGCGAACACGCTTTTCACTCCAAGCAGGAATGGGTTTCCGTGCAGGACATGAATAAAGCCGCCGAGACGATTGTTCATTTGGCGCAAGTATGGGAAGAACACAGCGCATAAATTTTCAGGAAGATTGTGTAATTTCATGGTCTTGAACATCCAATAGTGCAATGAAGCGGCGGAAATATCGTTTAGGCCACGTTTTTACGTCAGTACTTGAATGATTTTGAAACGCCAAAGTACCTATGTGCTTGATTTTCAAAATCTTATAAAATCTGATAATTAAAACACTTTGATTTGAGCACCAGTAGTTCTGCCGGTTATTTCAAATCAAATATTAATGAAATAAAAAAAGCGGTTTTGAACTGCCTACCCACCAAACCAAGCGACTACTTTTGCGCATCATTTTTTAACCAATAAAATGTCTTTTTCAAACATGAAAAAAACTGTTATCACCCTGTTCGCAGGTGCTTTGCTGGCATTTTCGCTGGCTTCTTGCGGCGAAAAACTACTTACCCCTGAGCAGGTTCAAGCAGAGATTGCTAAAGGCGTTGAAGCCGGAAAACCAGCTATTCAACAGGAAATGGACGCCAAGTGCACTTCAGAAATGGAAGCACGCGTAGAAGCCGAATATCAGCGTATGGTAGAAGACCACAACGCGATGAAAGAGCAGGAAGCAGCTACTGCACCTACCAAGTAATTCGGAACTCCATTATTTCACATCTCTAAAACATTCATCCAACAGTCATGAATAAGAAATTTTTGATTCTCGGCGCTTTTGGTGTAGCTGCTTTTGCTGCACTCACAGCTTTCGGTCCGAAACAAGACGCTCAAAAAGCAGAAATTGACGCTGCTGTCACCAGCCAACTCGAAGAATTCCGCGCTGCTCAACAAGCAGCTTGCGACGAGCGCGTAGCCGTTGCGGCCAAAACAAAATTCGATGAGTACATCGCAACCATGCCAGCGCCAGCACCTGCTAAACCAACAGCAGCACCCAAGAAAAAAGGTGGTTCAAAAGGCCCGAAAGTAGATCCGCTACCACAGCCAACCAAGCCTAAAACTGATCCGCAAAAAGATCGTGGCGGCACCACAACGCCTGAGGTACAGAAAAAACGCGAAGGCACCATCACGCCTGAGCAGCAGAAAAAACGCGGCGGCCAAAGCGGCAGCGGTAACGGCGGTAAATAAGCGTTAAGTGATTAACGGTAAGAGGTTAGTTTAACTGATCTCTATATTTGAAATCCCTGTTCCGGGTTCCGGAGCAGGGATTTTTTTTGTGGTAAGCGATTAACGGTAAGTGGTTAGTTTTTGGGGAGGTAGTGCCATATTTTAACCAAATGGCCCGGCGAAAGGCACGATATGACCTCCGCGGAATGCTGATGTTTCGCTACGTGCAACATGATGCATCACGTAAAAACGCAGCCCTGCCCAGGAGTTACGAGTAAGACAAATTTCCCGCAGATAGCGCAGATTTTTTGCACAATTCTACATGGGAAATATTACGCCCAAGTGTTTGAAAAGCCCTTGATTTTAAACGACTCACATCTGTAAACCCTTTAAAACCAAGGAAATGCGGACGTGTCTAACATAAAAAAACCTGCTTCGGTGACCCGAAGCAGGTTTTTTTATGCGTTGGATTTAGCAGAATTACTGCTTGGTCCATGTACCTGTGCAAACGTCAGATGTGTTGTCGTCGTAGGTAGTAGTATAGTTCACCGTGATGGTGCTGCCATTAGCGGCCATCTCGCCAGTGAAGGTGTGCTTGCGATTTTGGCTGTCAACAAAGCTGGTAGCAGTCAATTTGTTAGCCGTTGCATCAGCAGGAGCAACGCGAGATACTTTCAGGTCAACAGAGTTAGCCAGGTTGAAAGCACCAAAGTTGGCTACACGGATAGTGAAAGCGTCAACTTTAGAGATTGTTGCATTGTAGTTGTTCGGAACGTTTGTGCCGATATCGCCAGTGCAAGTTTCAGCAGCTTTCCACGAACCTGCAAATTTGGTTGCCCATTCGTCAGCGCAAGCAGAACCTTCGTAACCTTCGTTACAAACGCAAGAACCGTCAAGGCAGCTGCCGTTAGCGCCACAATCAACGTCTTTGCAAGGGTCATCGCTACCGCAAGAAGTTGTAAACAAAGCGATAGCCAGCATCATCAAAACCGGGAGGTAAAGCAGTTTTTTGCTCATAATCTGGAAATAGTGTTAGAAAAGGTGAAAAAATTTGATTCGTTATGTTGTTTGTCGCAAAGGTAGCAAAAACGAACAATGCCCCGAAAAAGTTTTACCAATCAGGTGTTAATTTGAATTAAACGCGTAACTGGTTAGGTCAGCGGTTTTGGATCAAAAAAGCAGGCAATTTTAGGTCAATCAAGCCGTTTTTTGAGTTCGATGCAGCGCATCGGACGAGAAAAACAGCGAGGAGTGGACTAAAATAGACCTTTTTTGACCAAAATGGGAGCGGCCTAACCAGTTACCTAAACGCTTAGTGCATCCGATCTCCGCGCCGGGGCAGGTTTTGCATGATTTCAGCCTCATATCTCAAATATTCCTGCCAGCGATTCCAGGCGCGTTCTTTCCCAAAATACTGTTCAGCCAGGTCCAGAAACAAGCGATAGTGCTCTGCCTCAGCCACCATAAACTTATGATACCAGCCGCGCAATTCTTCATCAGCGCAATACAGCGACAACAGCCGAAAACGCTCGCAACTGCGCGCTTCGATCAGGGCACAGGTGAGTAATTTCTCAAGCAAAGCCTCATCCTTCCCCTGGCCTTTACGCTGAAATTCCATCAGTTTGTTCACATACTCGTCCTTGCGCTGACGGCCAAGGCTGAGGTTACGCTTTTTTAACTCTGACAAGACCATCCTGAAATGCCCCCACTCTTCCGTCACGATGGGCGCCAGGTTTTCCACCATTTCTATACGTTCGGGATAACCCTGAATCAGTGAAATACAGGCCGTGGCCGCTTTTTGTTCGCAATAGGCATGATCGGTCAAAATCTCGGCCAAATCCATTTCAGCCAGGTTTACCCAGCGCGGATCGGTTGGCAATTTCAAGCCCAGTTTTGTATTTTGTAAAGGCAAATCCATGATGATATGATGATGTAATGATTTGATGGTGCTACACGGTTACGAAACTTTGAAAGTTTCGTAACCGTATGCGTAGCTAAATTATGAGATACTCCGCTATTCATCACATTAACGCATCATCACATTAGCACATCAATACTATTTTTGCCCTATGGAAAAACTGAGTATGGATGCCTTGCAACGCTTGAGCCAGCAGGATTTTGAACAAGCACAAAAACTGCCATTGGCCATCGTTCTGGATAATGTGCGTTCGGGCCTGAATGTCGGCTCCGTATTTCGTACAGCCGACGCCTTTCTGATTGAACAAATATGGCTTTGCGGCATCACCGCACAGCCGCCACATCGCGAAATATTAAAAACGGCGCTGGGCAGCGACGAAACTGTAGCGTGGACTTATCGTGAAAACACGCTCGACGCCGTCAGGGAACTTCAGGCGGAAGGCTGGATTTTGTTGGCACTGGAACAAACCAGCGAGAAAACCTGGCTACAGGATTTCAAAGTTGAGGCTGGTAAAAAATACGCCCTCATCCTCGGTAACGAGGTTGAGGGCGTAGATATAGACGTGTTGCGTCAATGCGACGAATGTCTGGAAATACCGCAATTCGGCACCAAGCATTCTTTGAACGTAGCCGTATCAGGAGGCATTGCCATCTGGGAACTGGCCCGTCAAATGGCTAATTACTTGCCGCCGCCAGCGCGGTAAATGTATTTTTCAACTTCACGCCATTCCTGCGACTGCTGATTTGGGTAGTCGCGGCGGATGCGCTCGTAGGCTTTGATGGCTGCATCCTTGTTGCCCTGCATTTCATTGAGCAAACCCAACTTTTTCAGGTAGTAGCTGGCAATTACTTCGTTTTTCGTTGCATCAGCCGCCTTTTCATACATTTTCAATGCCGTAGCAAAGTCTTTGTTTTCAGAATAGCAATCGCCGAGTGCGCCAAATTTCATGGCTGGCAACAGATCACCTTCAGCGTCGTATTTTTCCAGGTAAGAGATGGCATTGTTGAAGTCGCCCATTTGCAGGTAGCAAATACCGGCGTAGTAATTGGCCGTGTTTCCGGCAGGCGTTCCGCTGAATTTATCGGCAATAGCCAGGAATCCGTCAAAACCGCCACCTGGATTTTCCAGGGCCATTTGGAAAGAGTCGCGGGCAAATTGTTGTTCTGCTTGCCACATTGCCGCTACCGCTTCATCCTGTTTGGGAGCAACGATCATTTTTTTGTATAACCACCAGCCCAAAACAATCAGAGCCAGGCCGCCAAGGGCATAAAGGATTTCTTTTTGATGTTTTTCCCAAAAAGGGGCTTCGTGTCCGCCAGTTGTAACTTGTTGTACGTCAACGATTTCAGTGTCAGTCGAGGCTACTTTACGCTTTGCCATGTTGAGTTGTTAAAATGAAATATAACTTATCGTTTGCGGTGATCAATGATGGGGAGTGTTCCCCTTCCGAGAAGGGTGTTTTCAAAAATGACCGCAAAAGTAGAAAGAATTTGGGAACGGGAGAAAATTATACCCGTATTTCAATGATTTTGAAGAATTGTCAGATTGGTTTTCGATACTTAATGTGTGCCCGGGTGTATTTTCAAAACCATTTTGGTGTGGGGAATGCCATCTTCCAAATACTCCTCGCCTGTGGAACGAAACCCGAAGCCTTCATAAAAACGCAATAAATACGTCTGAGCGCCGATTTTGATGTGCTCATTTGGGAATAAAAACCGGCACATCTCGATGCTCTTTTCCATTAAAGCCTTGCCGGCTCCGGTTCCCCTGGCCTTAGGCGAACTGATGACCCGGCCAATGGAACAGTATTCGGGGTAGGCAATACCACGCTGTAACAATCGGGTATAACAGATTAATTGGCCCGCTTCATTGCGCCCCATCAGGTGCCAGGCTGGCTGATCTTTGTCGTCGCAATCCAGATAA
>JADZBJ010000292.1 GCA_020852155.1 Saprospiraceae bacterium
AACCCGATTTCAGACAGGCCATCGCTGAATCATGGCCAGGCTCCATTGATGATTCCGCCGCGCGACGCGACTGGAATTGGAAACCGGAATTCGACTTAGATAAAATGACTAAGGATATGTTGTTTCATTTGGGAAATGGTTTGAAGTAGTTTGAGTGGCGCTGGCGCGCCGTTTGATGTTGTTTGAAGTTGTTAGATGCTCGCTGGCGCTCTCGTTTGAGTGGCGCTGGCGCGCCGTTTGATGTGGTTAGAAATTGTTAGAATGCTCGCTGGCGCGCCGTTTGATGTGGTTAGAAATTGTTAGAATGCTCGCTGGCGCTCGCGTTTGAATGGCGCTGGCGCGCCGTTTGAGATGGGTTGAACGTTGTTTCTAATTCATTCACTCATTCACTCACTCGCTCATTCACCCATTTTAAACTTCAAACCGCAGGTGTTTCACCGTTTTGCCGTGATTCATGAGTTGACGCAGGGAATCTTCACCGATGCTGAGGTGCGTTTCGCCAAAATTGGCGCTGACGACCTTGTCGCTGGCGTCGGTTTTGATGCCGTCGCGGGTCATGGGCATATCGCTGACTAAGAGCAGCGCTCCGGCGGGCATTTGATTTTTGAAAGCCGCAATAAAAATAGTGGCTGTTTCCATATCAATACCGATGCAACGCAGGTCGCGCAGTTTTTGCTTGAAATCTTCGCGGTGTTCCCAAACGCGTTTGTTGGTCGTGTAAATCACGCCCGTCCAGTAATCCTGTTCGTAGTCGCGGATGGTTGTGCTGACCGCTTTTTGCAAGGCGAACGCTGGCAACGCAGGCACTTCCGGTGGCAGGTAGTCGTCGCTGGTACCTTCACCGCGAATGGCCGCGATGGGCAGGATCAAATCGCCATTTTTATTCTTGCCGGTTTTGAGTCCGCCGCATTTTCCCAAAAATAGTACTGCTTTGGGCGTGATGGCTTCCAGCAGGTCAATGACCAGACCTGCATTCGGGCTTCCGATACCAAAATTGATGATCGTAATACCGTCGGCGGTAGCGGATTGCATGGGTTTGTCCAGGCCGTTGACTTCAACGCCGTGGCGCTGCGCGAACATGCGCACGTAACTGCTAAAATTGACCAGCAGGATGTACTTCCCGAAAGAATCGAGCGGCATACCCGTGTAACGCGGCAGCCAGTTGCTGACGATTTCGGCTTTGACCATTTTTTCAACGCGCTGTTGCTCCTGCGCAAGTTCCTCCAGTTCGTGTTGGGTTATGCTTGAATGTTGTTGTGACATAATTATAAAAAGGGTTTAGAGTGTGTTCGGGAATTGGTTTTGGCCTGCTCTCGAAAAATTTAATTCTGCTCGGCGTTAAAATTTTCGCCTTAGAGCCCGGCTAAGGCTGCAAATTTTGCCTTGATCAAAATCAAATTTTCCCTCGTTCGGCACAAACCCAATTCCCGAACACACTCTTAGATAGTTGAGGAGGTGATATATTTCAAAATGGCTTGTTCGTCGTCGGGGTGAAAAGTAGTCCAGTTTCCGTATTTTCTGAACCATGTCGCCTGACGTTTGGCAAAGTTGCGCGAATGTTGTTTGATTTTTGAAATGGCTTCTTCGCGGCTGATTTTTCCATCAAAATAATCAAACAACTCTTCATAACCGACGGTTTTCAAAGCGGGCAAATGCCGATACGGCAGCAGTTCTTCCGCTTCTTTTTCCAGGCCTGCGGCCATCATGGCATCTACACGCGCGTCAATTCGCCGATACAAATCTGCTCGCGGTATTTCCAGCAACATATAATGCGCCTGAAACGGCCTGCGAGGTTTGGCTTCTCCTTCGCGGCGGAAGGAAGAATAGGGCGCGCCGGCAGCCATTGTCACTTCCAACGCACGACGCAATCGGGCAGGGTTCTGGCGATCAACGACCTGAAAATAATCAGGGTCGAGTTCTGCTACTTTCTGCTGCAACCACAACAAACCGCCCGCAGCCTCGCCTTGCGCGACATTTTCCCGGACATCATTACTCACGTCTGGAAACTGATCCAATCCTTCACAAACAGCGCGAATGTACAAACCCGAGCCGCCAACCAATATGGCCATTTGTCGGGTTTTGAAGATTTGCTCGAGCGTCGCCAGGGCATCCCGTTCAAAATCGCCAACACTGTAAGGCGTACTGACGTCCAGGTGTTGCACAAAATGGTGCGGCGCTTCGGCCTGTTCTTCAGCCGTCGGAGCGGCCGTTCCAATGCCCATACCCCGATAAAACTGGCGACTGTCGGCAGAGATGATTTCAGTATTCAGCGCCCTGGCCAGCCGAATTGCCCAGGCCGTTTTGCCGGTCGCTGTTGCGCCGCCAATAACCAGCAGTTGTGGACATTCTGATTGCTCCGATGGATGCATAAGGGCGCAAAAGTCTATTTTTATGAAAAATTAGCGTGATGTTTCCGCCGTGAAAGTGCGCAAAACTTAAAAATTTCATTTTTTTGTTATAAAAACGCCATCTTTAGGCTGTGAAGCGTTGTCTATCCTGCACTTAGAGGTTGTTTAAATCCTTCCAATCTATATGGCCAACTTCCTGTCAAGAATATTCGGTTCCGGTTATGAGCCTATGACTGTTGAACAAACAGAAAAGCATGTGGCTGCCGACCTGGCAGCCATCATACGAGAGCAGGAAAAATTGAAGGCCTTGCCCGATATAGGGCTGCGTCAGCAAACGGAAGAACTGATCAGTATTGTCAAAAATCACTTGATTGATATTGACAGTAAAATGAATGCCCTGCGGGTAAAAATGGCGCCTGATAGCGATGCGGACGTTGCAGAAAAAGCAGAAATGGCCCTCGAACTGGAACAGTTGCAGCAACGCCGGTTTGAAGCATCCGGAAAAATACTCGATCAGTTATTACCCAGGGCATTTGCCATCGTGCGCGAAACAGCGCGGCGCTGGAAAGATAATGGCCAACTGGAAGTGCCGATGAGTGAATACGACCGCGAAATGCTCGGCAAATACTACGGCCTTTACTGGCAAACTGAAGAGGATCTGGAAGAAGAGGACACTATTGACCTGAGTGAATCAGCAGAAGATCAAGACGACCTTGTTAGCGCAGATATCGAAGAGCCTGCCGAAGAAGAAAAAGAGCCACCCGTACCGTTGCCTGATACCGCCGTATGGCTCAATACCTGGCCTGTACTCGACGCCAGACCTACCTGGAAAATGGAGCATTATCCATCACAACTCACGGCGGGTATTATGCTGCACAAAGGCAAAATATCCGAGTTGGATAATGGAGAGGGCAAAACCCTGGTCGCCACCTTGCCGGCATACCTGAATGCGCTGAGCGGTTCCGGGGTACACATTTCAACAGCCAACCCTTACCTGGCCCGTCGCGACGCAGTATGGATGGGGCCTTTGTTTGCTTTTCTCGGTTTTCAAACCCAATGCCTTGAAAACACTCGCCCCAACAGCCCCGAACGGAGCGCTGCCTATGAAGCGGATATTACTTATGGCACCATCCGCGAATTTGCCTTTGATTACCTCCGCGATAATACGGCAGAAAGACTCGATGATCAGGTTATCTCGCGCCAGCCGCACGTGCTGATTCTGGATGAAATTGATTACATCCTGATTGATGAAGCCCGAAATTCCATCACCATATCTGGCGATTTACCGGAAGAACAATGCCTCATCCCCAAGGAGTTGTACAGCGACTACAATGCCATGGTCGTCGAAATGGTCGAAGAGCAACACGCCATTATTGATCAGTTAATTCAGGATATTCAGCCGCTCATACCCAAACCGGCACAAATGACGGAAGACCCCGTCGGCGAATGCGCCATCATTGTGAGAACAGGAGCGCCGCATTACGAAAGGGTAAATCAATTCCTGTTGCAAGATCGTGTTGAAGAACGGCGCGCCAGAGCCATCCGGGTCTGGGAACAAATGCCCGAACGCAAACTGAAACTGATTGAAGAAACCCTGTTGTACAACATGGAAGGTACGCCGACGCTTACAGAATCCGGTAAGGCATTCATCAGTGAACGGATGCTGGAGCAATTCGGCGAAGAAAACTTTTTTGATCTTCCCGATATCATAGACCAATTACGCGACATTCATAGCAATACAGAGCATATCACCAATGATGTGCTGGAGCGAAAGGAAGAACTGGTTACATCTTATAAAACCAGAAATGAGCGCATAAAAGTCGTTGACAACCTGCTAAATGCCCATGCCAACAAATATGAAGGGAAAGAATATGCCGTTGTGCCAGAGCACACCTGGTCAAATATCTATCGTGTCAAAATCATAGACGAAACAACAGGACGCCTCATGGAAGGCAGCCGATATTCCAGTGGCCTGCACCAGGCCCTGGAAGCCAAACATGGTCTTGAAATTGGAAATTTCACCAAACCTTTTGCTACAATCACGATTCAAAATTACTGCCTTCAATATCCGAAACTTTGCGGCATGAGCGCCACCGCTCATTTTGACGCCCGCGAATACTGGGAAATTTACAAACTGCAAATCGCAGCCATACGCCCCAATGCGCCATCAAAAAGGCAGGACAAGCACAACAACCCCAAATACCGCGACCAGGTGTATAAAACGCGTCGCGAAAAATACAACGCCGTACTGGATCATATCATCGAGTACGCACAAAACGGCCGACCCGTACTGGTCGGCGCCGCCTCAGTCTTTGAATCGGATTACCTGAGCCAACTACTGCACCGCCAGGGCATTCCACACCAGTTGCTGAACGCTCTTCAGCATCAGGATGAAGCCCGTATGATTGCCGCCGCTGGCTACCCCGGTATGATTACCATTTCGACCAATATGGCGGGGCGCGGGACGGACATATTGCTGACGCCGGAAGCCATTCAATACGGTGGCCTTGCCGTTTTGGGTGTTGAACGCCACGAGGCGCGACGACTGGATTATCAACTTAGCGGTCGTGCAGGGCGACAGGGC